>CANKVC010000040.1 GCA_947486835.1 Cytophagaceae bacterium
CATGCCTAAAACCAACAAGCTATTCAAATTGCGAAAAATAAGTTAGTTGACTTTCAATATTTTTTGATTATAAATCAACCCAACCAACTATACCTTTTATGAATTCAGATTGTTCAGCTAATGATATTAAAAAGAAGGTTTCATCTTCGGAGGAATCTGCCTGCACAGCTATGCAACCGTCAATTTGATTTTGGGCGAATAACTCAAGTGAATCATTAGGATGAAAATTCTTGCGAATTCTTCCCATATCCTCAGTTATCCAAACATCTCTGCTTGCATTATAATTCCAAAAATGTTGATGTGAATCAATCATTAAGAATAAGCCACTAATTTTTGTTTCTGTTCTCCTAAACTATCCATTCCTAAGGTAACACAATCTCCAGGCTGTAGAAAAACGGGTGGCTTTAAACCAAGTCCAACTCCATGTGGAGTACCTGTGCTAATGACATCACCTGGTAGCAACGTCATAAATTGTGAAATATAAGAAACTACTTGGGGTACATTAAAGATCAACTGATTCGTGTTACTAACTTGGAATCTTTTTCCATTGACATCAAGCCACATGTTTAAATCATGGACATCTTTAACTTCATCCTTAGTAACTAAGAATGGCCCTAAGGGGGCAAAAGTATCACATCCTTTTCCTTTTGACCAATTACCTCCTCTTTCTAGTTGAAATTCTCTTTCCGAATAATCATTGTGTAAGCAGTATCCCGCAACATAATCATAGGCATCTTTTTCAGTAACATATTGAGCTTTTTTGCCAATTACGATGGCTAATTCTACCTCCCAATCTGTTTTAGAAGAACCTTTAGGTATGACAACATCATCAAAAGGACCATTTAAAGCAGTGGTACTTTTAAAAAACAAAATAGGTTCTTTAGGTATTTCAGCTCCTGTTTCCTTTGCGTGATCTATATAATTTAAACCTACGCATATGATTTTTGAGGGTCTAGCTACGCAAGATCCAATCCTTTCAGGATTATGTATTTCTTTTAAATTATTATTTGATACAATATTCTCTAAACTTCGGATGCCATCATTTTCAAAAAATGATTCATTAAAATCATTTATATAATCTGAAACATCAAAGTATTTATCATTGATTAATACTGCAGGCTTTTCATTATTAAGTTTTCCTATTCTAACTAATTTCATCTTATTTATTTTATGTCTTTTAAAACGTCCCACATAACTTCAGCTAAGAAAACATTTCCCGCTTCATTTAAGTGGACTCTATCTGATGTTAATATACCCAATGCTTTATTTTCTGTATTGAATTTTGTTTCGTAATCGATAAAAGCCTTACGTAAATCAATCAATTTACAATGTTCATCTAAAGCTATTTTCCTTATAACGTTTGAAAAATAATTCAGATCCCCATCATTCTCATTGCTAGCGTCATACTTCTCGCCTATTAATGTAGGAGTACAAATAACTACTTGACTACCAGATTTTTGAATCCTTTGAATTAAAGCATGATAAAACTTTTCAAATTTATCATAATCTGTTCCTGTTCTAGAGGAAGTCTTATGCCAGACATCATTGATTCCGATATAAATTACAACGATATTTGGTTTCTTAGCGATTACATCTTCTTCATGACGTAAGTATAAATCATAAATTTTATTACCTCCGATTCCAGCGCCGATCAATTCATATTTTCCTGATAGGCCTTTCGAAGAAAGCATTTCAGCCATTTTAGTTATATAGCCTGTTTTTCCGATACCTGCTTGCGTAATAGAATCACCAAAAAATAAAATTTTAATCGGATTATCAGCTTTAAATGAAAACAAAGTTGACACGAATAATAGGGCAAAAATTAGTTTTACTTTCATCGTATTTAATTATTTAAGTGTAAAAATCCACCATCCAAAGGATAGTCGCAACCTGTAGCAAAAGATGCTTCGTCTGAGCATAAATACAAGGCCAAATGAGCTATTTCGATTGGTTTGGCCATCCTTCCAATGGGTTGGGATGCTGATAGCTTTTTGAACATTTCATCTTGATTATTTGGATAGTTCTTCTCAATAAATCCATCCACAAAAGGCGTGTGAACTCTTGCAGGAGAAATACAATTGCATCTAATTCCTTTTGTAATATAATCTTTGGCGATCGACTGGGTCATTGATTTTATAGCTCCCTTAGTCATCGAATATCCAAATCGGTCAGGAATCCCAACGGATGAAGCTACAGATGCCATATTTAAAATTACCCCGGACTTGTGAGAAACCATATTGGGAATAACAGCTTTGATACAATTGAATGCCCCTTTTACATTGACATCAAAGATTTTCTGAAAGTCTTCTGAACTTGTATTTTCTACATTTCCAATTTGGGCTATCCCTGCATTATTAATTAAAATATCAATTTTTTGTAGTGAATTTATTTCATCTAACACCAAAGTTTCATTTGTAATATCAACCGCATGAAACTTTGAATTCTTATTGAATTGTTGAACTTCAGATATCGTATCGTCACTTAATGGACTTTGTAGATCAAAAATATGAACTTCTGCTCCTTGTTGGGCAAATAATATCGAAATAGCTCTCCCAATACCTGAACTACCTCCTGTGATAATAACCACCTTATTTTTTAATGAAAAAATCATATAATAATATTATAATTTAACGCCTCTTCTCCAAAACATAAAATCATCCTGACCTAAGTCCATTGCCTTAGTATTAATTTCTCCTGAGGCTAATTTAATGATGTAATTTAAAACCTCTTCCCCTATTTCTTCTACGGATTTATCACCCGAAATGATGGGTCCACAATCTATATCGATTATTTCAGGTAACTTTTCTGCCAACCGAGTATTGGTTGATAATTTAACCATTGGGCAAATAGGATTACCTGTCGGAGTTCCTAAACCCGTAGTAAACAATTGAATAGTAGCACCAGCTCCAGCCATACCTGTTGTAGCTAACACATCATTTCCAGGAGTACAAACCAAATTTAAACCACTTTTTGTTACATACTTTCCATAACCAAGAGAATCTACTATAGGTGAAGATCCGGCTTTTTTTGCTGCTCCAGCTGACTTTATTGCATCTGTGATTAATCCATCTTTAATATTACCAGGAGATGGATTCATATCAAAACCAGCACCTACCGCTGCTGCTCTCTTAGCATATTCACGCATCATTAGACCAAAATCATCCGCCACTTGGCTATTAATGGATCTATTTTGAAGTTCTTGTTCCACACCACATAGTTCAGGAAATTCTGCAATCATTACAGTTCCTCCCAACGATACAATTAAATCGGCGGTATGTCCAATGGCTGGATTAGCAGAAATACCTGAAAATCCATCTGAGCCCCCACATTTTACTCCTACACGTAGTTTTGATAAAGGAGCAGGAGATCTTTGACATTTATTTATTTCGATTAATCCTTCAAACGTTTTATGAATTACTTCACTCAACATTTGTTCTACCCCACTTCCTTCATCTTGTTGCTGTTCGAAAATATATAACGGTTTAGAAAAATTAGGATCCTTTTCGTTTAATTTTTGTTGGAATAAGCTAATTTGGGAATTCTGACAGCCTAAACTTAATATGGTTATCCCTCCTACATTTGGGTTCAAGCAATAACCTGCCAACAAAGAACATAAATTATCAGATTCGTCTTTATTTTCTCCGCAACCACTTTCATGAGTTAAAAATTTTATTCCATCTATATTTTTAAATAAATCGCTTTTATGGACCAATGTCGTTTTCTTAGACTTGTCAAAATCAGGTAGTTTTAATTTCTCACCATTTTGAATTTGGTTTTTTAAAATAACTACTTGCTCTGTAAAAGGGTCATTTTTTTGAAAACCTAGGCCATTGATAAAAGCATTTTTTAACAACTCAATATTTCTGTTTTCGCAAAAAACCAATGGAATAACCAACCAAAAGTTTTGAGTTCCTACTTGACCATCAGATCTATGATAACCATTGAAAGTTAAGTCTTTCCATTTATCTACATTGGGTGGAGACCAATGATAATCTTTGATTTTACCTTTAAACTCTTGAGAAGCATGATGCAAATTAAAGGTATGAACTAATCCACCTTTAGGTATTGCCTGTTTGGCTATGCCAACCAAAACACCATACATAATGGCTTCTCCATTCATTGGAATAGCTTCTGTAGTAAATTTATGCTTGGCATCAATATCATCTTGTAAAATAATACGGTTACCATTGTGAATAATTTCAGTTCCTTTTTTCAAATTCTGTAACGCTACTAACAAATTGTCAACATCATTAATTTGCAAAAAAGTCTTTCTTTTCGTAATCATCATTTATAATTTAAATATATTCTCGGCCAAAACCCATTTAACATTTTCAGGAGATCCTGGAATGTTTTTTTGATAAGTAGACATAAGTTTTTCCCAAGCTATGACTTGAGAATTATTACTATCTAATTCATTTTTATGTTCAAAACTGAAATCATCATTCGCTTTTATTTCCATAACCAAGCGGTCAAGAAACCTATATATTTCCATTGAAATAATGCCAGCATCTAAAATGCTTTTTTTGATGGCTAAGGGGATATCTTTATGGTAATCTACGTACTCAGAAATCAATTTTTCATCATTTACTAAATCTAAAAATAAAATATATCTTTTCATGATAATTTTTTGATTGGCAACTTATATCCAACGTAAGAGTAATAGACAATGAATATAAAACATATCAATGGGATTATAAGAGCTACAGGTGTACTAACTTTAAATAATGCCGCTGTAATTGGGGGAATAATTGCCCCACCTACGATTGACATAATAATTAAAGATGATGCTAATTTAGAACCTTCTCCTAAGTCTTTACATGCTAGTGCAAATATAGTTGGAAACATAATTGATTGAAAGAAATAAACCATCATTAATGCCACTAATGAATAAACTCCGCCACCAAAAATGGAAATAAGAATCGAAATTACAGCTCCAATTGAGTAAATTCCAAGTATTTTATTCGAATCATTTTTACTCATAAAATAGGTACCAATGAATCGACCAAACATGAAAAGTACAAAGGCAAAAGAGGCATGAAAACTAGCAATTTGAGTAGGTGACATCTCGCTAGTAGTTTGATATATTTTTTGCACAATCCATAAATTTGTATCACTGGCTAAATCAATTTTTAAATCGACAAAATTACCCCATAATGATACTTGTGCTCCCACATTACAAAATTGAGCAATAATCCCCAATGTTAAATGTCTATTTTTCAACAAGCTTGAAATTGAAATTTTTGTTTGACTCACAACTTTATTAGTCGTTTCTGTTACTTCAGGCATTTTTGTTATGGCAAATAATACGGCTACGATTGCTACAACTGCGCCTATGATTAAATATGGCAACTGAACCGAATTGGCTTGCGATATGCGAATGGCTTCTGCCTCGGCTACTGGAAGACTATTTAATAATTCTCGGCTATATTCCTTATCAGAAAAGATAAAAAAACCGCCTATTACTGGTCCTAAAATAATACTAATTCCATTAAACGATTGAGCGAAATTTAATCGAAAATCTCCTGATTTAGGATCACCTAGCACTGTAACATATAAATTTGCTGCAGTTTCTAAAAATGCGATTCCACTTGCGATTAAAAATAAGGCAGCCAAAAAGAAAGAGTATAATCTAACTTCTGCAGCAGGATAAAATAAAAATGCGCCTGCAGCATATAATACTAATCCGATTAGTATACCCATTTTGTATCCTAACTTTTTCATTACATATCCAGCCGGAAGAGCCATGATAAAATACCCTAAATAGAATGCAGTTTCTACGATATTCGCTTGCCAGCGTTGTAAATCAAGTGCAGTTTGAAATTGCTTAACTAAAGTGCCATTTAAACTATTGGCCAAACCCCAAAGAAAGAATAAACTAGTAACTAAGCTAAATGGAATCAGGTAGTTTACTTTTGTTGATTGAGATTCAATTTTATTATCATTTTCATAGGTAGGTAATGCCATTGGATTATTTTTTTATTTAAAAGGATAAAACACTTTCAATATACCTTCTTTTTTTTAATTTTAAATTTGTACATGAGTAATTTTATCCAATATATTTCAAAAACATCCTTATTGAATCCAATTCCTATTTTATCCAAATGAAAAAAATAATTATTATTTCAGCATTAACATTCTTGAATTGGGTAGCTTTTGCTCAAAATATACCTGTAATTAATCCAATACCAAGTAAAAAACAATTGGATTGGCAGGCGTTAGAATATTATGGATTTATTCATTTTAACATGAATACTTTCACCAATTTAGAATGGGGTGAAGGACAAGAAAACCCCATCAATTTTAATCCGACTAATTTAGATTGCAATCAATGGGCTAGAATTGCCAAAAATGCAGGTATGAAAGGTTTGATTTTAACTGTAAAACATCATGATGGCTTTGCTTTATATCCTTCTAAATACACAAAACATACAGTAGCAAAATCAAATTGGAAAAATGGCAAAGGTGATGTGGTTAAAGATTTATCAGAAGCATGTAAAAAATATGGGATTAAATTTGGCATTTATCTATCTCCATGGGATCGGAATCATCCAGATTATGGAACTGATAAGTACAATCTTGTATATGCAGCCATGCAAAAAGAATTATTAACTAATTATGGTCCCATTTTTGAATTTTGGTATGATGGAGCAAATGGTGAAGGTCCGAACGGGAAAAAACAAATTTATAATTGGCCTTTATTTAATAATACGGTTTTAAAATATCAACCAAATGCCATTCAATTTTCAGATTCAGGCCCTGACATTCGATGGGTTGGGAATGAGCGTGGGTTTTCCTATGACAAAACATGGAGCCCAATTAACCGGGATGAGATATATCCAGGGTTTCTAAAATTTGATCTATACAGGAATGGGCAAGAAAATGGTACTCACTGGGTTTCTCCTGAAGTGGATGTATCAATAAGACCTGGTTGGTATTACCATGCTGACCAAGATTCTAAAGTCAAAACTCCAGATTCATTAATGAAAATATATGCAGCTTCTGTAGGTAGAAATTCTAATTTATTACTTAATATCCCTGTTGACAAAAGAGGCCTTATTCATCCTAATGACTCCACATCAATGATTGGTTTTAAACAATTAAGAGATAAAGGACTTGTCAATTTATTAGGTAAAAATGATCAAATAAGCACATCATCAAGTCATATTGGCAAATCTCATACAGAATTAGTAGATAAAAATACTAAAACCTTTTGGGCGGCTAATAATGCTGATCAAAAGCCCAAAATCAGTGTAAAACTGAAGGAATCGAAACTTATGAACGCTGTTTTAATTCAAGAGCCAATATTTATGGGTCAAAGAATAATTCAATTTAAAGTGAAATTAACCGAAGAAAATGGGGCAAAAGAAGAAATATTTTGTCAGACGATTGGGAATAAGCGTATCGTAACGTTTAAGCAAAGAAAAGTAACAAATATTGAAATTGAATTTTTGAAATCCAGAGGACAAGTTCTTATTTCTAATGTAGAATTGTTAAACCTTATTTCAACACGTAACGAACCGCTTTACCAGTAAAAGTATATCCAGTTGTTGTACTTGTGCTGAAAACTTGATATTTAACATCAATTAATGCTCCTGCCCCCAATGCTAATGCAGATTCAATCATTTTATTGAGTAGATTTTGTTTCTCAGTTTGATGATTTCCTCGGTAAAGCATTTTGCCATTTTGAGTTTGTTTATCCTCTAGTGGAATTTCTTGTGTAATACTTAGAGGCTCAATAATTTCAAATTTTTGTTTTGGAGTCTCATTAAAATAAACAACGTCTATTTCATATTTGCGTGGTATTTCAAAACCTAAGCCATCATGTCTTTCAGTTGAACCATCTTTATAATTTGGACTATAATAAGTACTTTGCTTTAATTGGTTCTTACATGATGAGGACAAACCAATCATAATAAATACAGCAATAAGCTTTAAAAAATTAAATAGTTTCAGAATCATAAATAATTACTTTTTCCCAAAGATGTGCACAATTTTTTATGAATTCTAAATGTTCTGGTGCTACTTGATAAAAATCATGTCCAGCTTCATCGTTAAATGTCGTTAAAAGACAATAGCTATACGATCGATCTATGACAGGACGATCTGTACTCGCAGGTACACCGACGTTAAAATGTACAATGGTTTTTATCCTAGATAATAAACTTACTTCTTTTTCAAAAAAGGCAACTTCATCTTTACTTAAGGAATTTTTAAGCCAAAAATTTACTACATGAACAAACATATTTATATTAATTTTTCTTGTTTACAACGATTAACCAATTTGATTTTTAATTCATTAGATCCAGAAGCTAATGGCCTTCTCACTTGAGATTTCATTAAACCCAAATGTTCTAATATCAATTTAACCCCTACAGGATTACCTTCTTCATATAAATAAGAATCTATAGCTAAAAAATGACCTAATATTTTTTGAGCTGAAACAAAATCTCCTTTTAAAGCATGATGAATCATTTCTGAAAATTTATTGGGTAATGCATTAGCGATTACCGACATAACTCCTACTCCACCAATGGAAATAATGGGAACTGCTTGAACGTCATCTCCTGAAATCAATAAAAAGTCCTTAGGTTTGTTAAAAGCAATTTCGATACACTGTTCAATAATGCAAGAAGCTTCTTTAATTCCTATAATATTCGAATGTTCAGCTAAGGCTAATACTGTTTCGGGTGATAAGTTGATTCCAGTTCTACCAGGAATATTATACAAAATTACCGGAACAGGACAGGCATCAGCTATCGCATTAAAATGTTCATTTACCCCCCTTGAACTAGGTTTGTTATAATAAGGGGCTACTGACAGAATAGCGTCAATGCCATCAAAAGAGGTATTTTTGATTTGTGTTAGCAAAGACTCTGTATCATTCCCACCGATTCCATATACGATTGGCAATTGATATGCATTTGATTCTTTTATGGTCTCAATTATTTTTTTCTTCTCATCAGATGTAGTGGTTGCAGATTCACCAGTAGTTCCTTGAACGACTAAATAATCTACTCCACCTTGACTAACATGGTTAATTAAAGCACTAAGAGCTTTCCAATCAATACTTCTATCTTGGTGCATAGGCGTCACCAAAGCAGGAGCCACTCCATGAAATTTAGGTAATTTAGTCACTTGCATATGATTATAGAAGGTTTAAAAACTCGTCTTCTGTTATAATTTTAATCGATAATTGATTTGCCTTTTCTAATTTTGATGGTCCCATATTATCACCTGCAATCAAATAATCTAATTTTGATGAAATACTTGAAACCACTTTTCCTCCATTCAAAATAATCTTATCTCTTAAACCATCTCGATCAAAATTCTGAAAAACACCTGAAATTACGAAACTTTTACCTTCTAAACTTGTACTTTCTTGCTCTTGTTCTAAAATATCTTCACTTAACTGTACGTTAGATTGTTCTAAACGGTTAATTAAATCAATATTTTCAGGTTTGTTGAAAAATGCGATAATACTAATGGCTATTCTATCTCCTATTTCGGGTACGGCAATTAATTCTTCATAACTAGCGTCCCTTAAATTATTTATTGACTTAAATTCTATGACTAATTTTTCTGCAATGGTTGCTCCTACATGCCTAATTCCAAGTCCAAATAAAACTTTTCTAAAGGGAACCGTTTTAGATTTTTCAATTGAGCTTAAAATATTTTGTATTGATTTTGATTGGAAGCCATCTAGTCCAATAAAATCTAAGGTTGTTAGATTGTATAAATCACCCACGTCCTTAATAATTGATTTTTCAAATAAAAGATCAATCGTTTCAACACCGATATTTTCGATATTTAATGCTTTTCGTTGAATAAAATGTTCAATTTTACCTTTGATCTGGGTAGGACAAAGTGAATCATTCAGGCAATAATGATTTGCTTCACCTTCTACTCTAATTAGGTCACTATTACAATCAGGGCAGTTTGTAGGAAAAACAAAAATAGGTTTCTGTGGATTTCTAATGGACATATCCACTCCAGTAATCTTAGGAATAATCTCCCCTCCTTTTTCAATAAAAACCATATCCCCTTCATGTAAATCCAAACGAGTCATTTCGTTTGCATTGTGTATAGAAGCACGTTTTATCATGGTACCTGCCAAATAAACAGGGTTTAAATTAGCCACTGGAGTAATGTTACCTGTCCTGCCAACTTGATAGCTGATACTTAATATTTCGGTTTTAGCTATTTCAGATGGATATTTAAATGATATAGCCCACCTTGGCGATTTTGCGGTAAAACCGAGCCTTTCTTGTTGGCCATAATCATTAATCCTAATTACAATTCCATCCGTGTTTAATTGCAAATCGTTTCTTTTTGTTGTCCATTTTTCTATATAGGCTAAAACAGAATCGATATTTGAACATTTCTCCCAAGTTTGGCTTACTGGAAAACCTAAATCAAAAAGCTTGATTAAACTTTCTTCATGTGTTTGAAATGGATTATCAAAACCTAAATATGCATATATATAGCAATCCAAACTTCGTTGGGCGACAATGGATGAATCTTGCATTTTAAAGGTCCCTGAAGCTGAATTTCGTGGATTTGCTAACAATTGCTCACCTGTTAATGATCGCTCGTGATTAATTTGTTCAAAAATATGATTGGGCATAAAACCTTCGCCCCTTAATTCAAATTCTAAGGGAAGAATCTGATCTTGAATCGTTTGAGGGATCGATTTGATGGTTTTAATATTATTAGTAATATCATCACCCCTAATTCCATCTCCACGGGTAACACCTTTAATTAATTTTCCATTTTGGTACCAAAATGAGAGTGCTACTCCATCGAATTTTAATTCACAAATATATTCATACTTCTCGTCGCCTAATGCTTTTTTTATCCGTGTATCAAATTCCTTTAAGTCATTTTCATTATAAGTATTTCCCAATGATAACATAGGAAAACGATGAGTTACGCTTTTGAATTGTTTAGTGATGGTGCCTCCTACTTTTTGTGTGGGGCTATTTGATAAAGCGAAAAGTGGATTTTCATTTTCCAATTTTTGCAATTCATGTAAAAGTTGATCAAAGGCCAAATCAGATATGAGGCTTTCATTATTCTGATAGTAAGCTTCATTATACCTATTAATTAGGTTAATAAGCTCGTCCATTCGTTTTCTAATATCCATATTAAAAAATTATTTCATAAAGTTAATTGGAATACCTTTAGAAATATACCTTAGCAAATTATTTTCATACCTTTGTAATATGGAAAATCTGATCATAGCCCCTTCTGTATTATCTGCTGATTTTGCAAATTTAGGTTCTGAAATACATATGTTAAATGAATCTGAAGCAAAATGGATTCACATCGATATTATGGATGGAATGTTTGTTCCCAACATATCATTTGGATTTCCTGTGTTAGAAGCGATTAATAAAATATCAACCAAGTTTTTAGACGTTCATTTAATGATCGAAAAACCTGAAAGATATTTAACCCAATTTAAACATGCGGGAGCAAATTTAATTACGGTTCATTATGAAGCTTGCACTCACATTCATCGTACTATTCAAGAAATAAAATCATTAGGCTGTCAAGTGGGAGTAGCTATTAATCCTGGAACGCCCATAACGGTTTTAAATGAGATTATTCAATTAGTTGATTTAGTATTAATTATGTCAGTTAACCCAGGATTTGGTGGACAAACATTTATACCTAATAGTATTCAGAAGACGAAGGATGTCAAAGCATTAGCTAATAGATGTGGAAATATGAACTTGAAAATAGAAATTGACGGTGGAGTATCCATTACAAACGCTAAAGATTTAATTGCTGCTGGAGCGAATGTATTAGTAGCTGGTAATTTTGTTTTTAATTCAAAAAACCCAAAATTGACTATTTCGGATTTGTTGAAACTTGGTGAATAAAGTATAGATGAAATTTTCAAAAATAATACTATTATTATTTTTTTGCTTGTTCTTAGAATTTCAAAGTTCTGCTCAAAAAATACAATGGGCTTCTAAAATAATTTCAGTGTCAAGTGAGTATTCAGATCCTTTATTAGGGAATGAATACAAGGCAATTCATGCGCTTGGAAGGCCTAGTAAATATCCTAAGTTTACAAATAGTCCTAGTTCATGGCAATCATTAACTCCAGATAATCCTACGGGTGAATATATCATTGTTGGTTTTGATACAATACAAAATGTAAAACAAGTAGCCATTTTTGAAAATTTTGGGGCAGGAAGTATAGTGAAAATTGATGCCTTAGATGAAAATAACAAAATCTATACACTAAAGGAATTGCCGAATGGCTATGCGAAAAGCAATGGTCAAATCACATATATTAATTTGACAAGACTTACTTCATTTAAAGTTAGAGCTATAAAAATTGCTTTTAATTCGAATAGAGTTAATGGGTTTTCGCAAATTGACGCGATAGCCATTTCAGAATCTGACATTCCTATTGAAGAAAGCATAAAATTACAGGATGAACCTAATGCTACTTATTTTAAAGAAAATATGGGGTCTGCCATAAATTCTATTCACAATGAAATATGCCCTGTGGTTAGCCCAGATGGCAAAAAATTATATTTTACGCGTTGGAAACATCCTGACAATCTTGGCAAAGATAAAAATCAAGATATTTGGTTTTCTAAATTAAAAGATGATAAATCTTGGAGTAAAGCTGAGTTGTTTAGTCGACCTATCAACAATGAAGAAAATAATGCAGTTTGTGGTATTTCATTAAATGGCAAAACGATTTTATTGAACAATGTTTATGGAAAAGATGGGAAAATGGAAAAGGGAGTTTCAGTTTCATATTTACTAAGAACAGGTGATTTCAGCTTTCCTAAACCACTCCAGATTCTTAATTTCAAAAATAAATCAGAGTTTTCGGAATATACACTTGCACCCAATGGGAAAGTACTTTTAATGACAACCGAAATGAAAGATTCGTATGGCGGTAAGGATATTTATGTTTCTTTTCTTCGAACGGATGATAAATGGACTGAACCTAAAAATATAGGCAATAAAGTAAATACAGGAGAGTCAGAAAGCACGCCTTTTATTGCTCCTGATGGGGTTACGATGTATTTTTCTTCTAGCGGACATGTAGGCTATGGGAGTAATGATATATTTTTAAGTAGGCGATTGGATGATAGTTGGGTAAATTGGTCTACTCCTGAGAATCTTGGTCCTATAATAAATACTCCTCAATGGGACGGCTACTTTTCTGTAGCAGCACAAGGTGATTATGCCTATTTTAGTTCTGTTGAAAATTCAATTGGCGCCGAGGATATATATCGAATAAAAATACCTCCTAAAATAAAACCTTTAACTTTAATTCAGTTTTCAGGAAATATATATAATGATGAAACAAAAGAAATTATTGAAGGAAAAATTTTAGTTAAATCTATTTCAAATAATGATTCTTTGTATTTAGAGTTTGACCCCTATAATGGCAATTTTGAGTTTATGTGGCCAACTAAATTTCCATTTACGGTGGAAGTGAAATCTAAAGGGTTTATTTCAAAAGTAGAACGCTTTAATTTTACTAAAGAGGCCTCTTACAAATCCATAAATAAAAATTTTAATCTATTACCTTTGCGATTAGATAAGCAATATAATTTGCCCATCATAAATTTTGAACAAAGTAAATTCGAACTTTTACCAGATAGCTTTGATGAATTAAATAATATAGTCAATATTTTAAAGGAAAATGTTGATTATGGTATTTTGTTGGAAGGGCATACGGACAATCAAGGAGATTGGAATGAAAACTTAAAGTTGTCATTAAACCGTGTAGAAAGTGTACGAGATTATTTAGTGATGAAAGGTATTTCGAAAGGAAGAATACAAATTAAAGGTTGGGGTGGAATTAAACCTTTAAAGAGCAATATGACAGAAAATAGACGTAAATTAAATAGAAGAGTAGAATTCACTTTGTTTGCCTTATAATGACAAAATCATCCAATGATGTATATTTTAAGCAACTAAATGGCATTCGGTTTATAGCCGTATTTTTAGTTTTGTTGGATCATTGGCTTGTTCCAATTTTACCAATACCCTTAGGTCATCTAGGGGTGGTTATATTTTTTGTATTAAGCGGCTTTTTAATAACTAGAATTTTATTTTTAAATGCCGATGAAATTCAGCAAACTAAGTCTAGTGCATGGCCAAAAATTATTCGATTTATCTATCGAAGATCTTTGCGAATATTTCCTATATATTTTATTTTGTTATTCATTGGCCTAATATTTAATATTTCAAATTTTAACGAATTGTGGCCTTGGTTATTGACCTATACTCCTAATTTATATATTATGATAAAAGGGCAATGGCTAGGTACTTGGGATCATTTGTGGTCCTTAGCTGTTGAAGAGCAGTATTATTTAATATTTCCATACTTTATATTATTTTTAAATAAGAAAAACTACCTGCGTTTATTCGCAATCATGATTGGTCTTGGTGTTTTTTCTCGACTAATTTTCTATGTTAGTATGCCGCATGACATCATAGAAAGGTACTGGATGTTTTCTTATGTGAATCCCATTAGTGCTATTGATTGTTTTGGGCTTGGAGGTTTATTAGCTTATTATTATCATTATGATTATACCTATTTTTTAAAAATAGCCCAAAATAAATATTTGTTGGCTATGACAATTACAGCTGTGGCCTTTACTTTATTTTTGTCAAATTATTCAAAATACACGTATGATAATGTGTGGTTTAGTATTTTTGAAAGATCCATATCAGCCTTATTTGCTTATTTTTTAATCATTACCGCTTTAATGGAAAAAAATAATTATTTGGGCCAATTGCTAGAAAATAGGGTTATTGTATACTTGGGAACCATCTCTTACGGTATTTATTTGTACCATAATATTGTATTCAATTACTATCACTTAAATGGAAACACAATATGGGCTATCCTGTCAAATAATTTAACCATTTTAAATTCATTAAATTCCCAATTACTAATTATTAAATTTCTAATTAATTTTTTATTATTAATTGGCATTGCAAGTTTTTCTTGTTTCTACATTGAAAAGCCGATAAACAAATATAAA
>CANKVC010000041.1 GCA_947486835.1 Cytophagaceae bacterium
CTAGCTTGTGTTTTTTTCTGTAAGCCCATCGGTTGCTTAAAGCCTTGCCTGAACACCGTTCCTTGTTTGCTCTCGGTTCCAGCGATGACGCTCGACTGACCTACTACCTGCGACATGTAATTGCCCGAGGAGCTAGTTCCACCCCATGAGGAGATTGTGGCCATCTTTAGATATTGGCCTTGGCTTAGGTGAGTGATTAGTAATAAAATAATCAGGGTATAAATGCGGTTCATAGGCGGATTTAATTAATTAATTAATTAGGCGGATTCCAACGGAGAAGACTGTTGGTTTAAAATGGAGCGTCGACTGACCTACGGGATTGGAATTCAGCGTCTGGGTTTGTTGGTAAGAAAAGAAACCCACCAACTTATCCGAAAATCTTTTCTCGAATTCAGCGCCGTAGCCGGCCATCATTTTTATTTGGGCGAATTGTGCATCTTCGGTTAGGTCTACATAACGGTTCATGAGTAACTGATTCCCATGTACGATTTTGTTAGCACTCGCAATTCCTTGCAGGTTCAGCGAGAACTTCCAAGGCAAAGGAATCCTAACTCCTAATTTTCCATGCAAGCCTATATAATCCGTTTGATACGAAAAGGCATTGTTTTGAATATCGCCTACGGCATTCAGCTGGGTAAACTGAAGGCCCAAATCGTAATTGATCAGACTCAGTAGTTTGGCTATTTTCGGGTTTTGACCTAAGTAAATCGCAAAAGGCGTTTGATCTAATTTGTATTTAGCTGAATCTACTAGGCTGGCTTTGTGGAAAGCTAAGGCAAAGGCTAGGCCGGAGCCCGACTTTAAGCCTTGGACATTTTGGCCCTGCTCATTTTGGTAATTGAATTGCGTGATGGCAATGCCTTGGGTGAGTTTGAATTGTTGGGCTTGTGATTGGAATAAAATCCCGATGAATACAGCCCCGAGGATTAATCCTCTGAGTGGATACAGTTTTGAAATCATTTTTCTAGAACTAAAGTTAAGGTCCCCTATTTTTATAAGAGTTTGCAAAACAAGTTCTTTGGAATGGATTGTAACCGCCTCTTGAAGAAGAAATTAGTTCAATTTTGAGGATAATTAAACAACATGAAAAAAAGTAGGTAGTTTAATTATAAACAAAACGATACCTTTGTTTAACAAAAAGATAGCCTGCTTAAACAATAGGATGCCTTCTTCTAAATTATATGAAAACGTTCTAAAATCATGATCTTTACCTCCATTTACTTAAATGTATTTCTGTGCTTGCTTCTCATCAATTTTCAATGGAGAGAGCAAAAATCTGTACTATACCTTTGTTTGATCATTCTATTATTTAATTTAAGAATGAATATTGGAATTTTGCTGAATAGCCATACTAATTTAAACGAGTTGGCCATTTTAATGTTCCAAACGGACCCTTTAGCATACCTGCTAGGTCCATTTGTTTATTTCTATGGCAAAAGTGTTTTTGAAGAAAAATTAGTCTTTAACCTTCAATTTTTACTCTTGTGTTTACCCAGTATCCTACTGTTTTTGAACTTGCTTCCTTATTATCAATTGAGCATGGAAGAAAAGCTCGTTTTCATTAAACAAATTGACAAGAATATTTATTTTAGAAATTTCCCAAATGAGTACACATTATTATTTAATTATAAAATACAACGGTCACTAATTCCTTTATCCAATCTTTCTTTTCTTTTATACACCTTTTATAATTTACTAAAAAAGAAAAGCAATGCGTTAATCAAACCCAAAATTTCAAAAATCATTACTTCATTTGTTTTTATATTTGTGATTTCTGCATTTCCATTACTCTTTTATGTCACGTATGTTTCATTTAAATCACCTTTAAATTCAGATTTAGCCTTCAGATTACCACTTAATAATAATACCTTAGAATTGTATTACTTACTTACCTTAATATCTCCTTTGAGTTTCTTGTTATTCCCCAAATTCATTTATGGGTTTAATCCAAATGCTTCTATTGTCCAATACGTTCAATTTTACTTTAAAAAAATAATAAGCATTGGAAGTGAGGTTGAGCCATCAAAATTTGACAATTCCGATGATTCAGGCATAATTATGGAATATATAGAAAAAGAAAAACCTTTCTTAAAGACAGAATTTTCATTACATGACCTTTCCAGGGAGTTAAATATTCCAAATTTGCGCGTTTCAGGATTTTTCAACAAGCAGTTAAAAACCCCCTTCCCAGAATTCAGAAATAGATTACGAGTTGGCCATGCGATCCAGCTATTTAAGGAGAATATGCATTTGCAAATGTCCATAGAAGGAATTGCCACTGTTTGTGGTTTTAAAAATAAATCAAGGTTCTATGCGGCCTTCAAAGCTGAATACAAAATGACTCCGACGGAGTGGATAGAGAAAAATAAATAGGTAATTATAAACAGAGATGCTTTAATTTTTTGAATTATCCCGTATAAACATTTGTCGAGAAATATTTTCTTTCGGCATAAATTCATACGCCTTCTTCCAATCTTTCTTTTTCAAATCTCCATTTTTAACAGATTGTATAAAACTCATCCAAGCGAAGGGATTGGTTAGGGATAATAAAGGACTCGCATAAAAGGACTTATTGGACTGAGCTGAAGTCATCATATCCGAAAAATTCCGGAAGTTGGACGCCGCCCCTAATCCTGCTTGGAGTGCGTAGACGTTCAACTTAGACTGTTCTAGGTTATTGGCCAAAATGGCTCTTTGGCGTTCATCCCGCAAACGCATGTTTAAGAATGCTTGTTTAAATTCTTCTTCTGAGGCATGTGGAAATACCTTTACTTCGGCCAACATCTTAGAATCTTCATCCATGGAGATGATTTTTTGTTGGACCTGCTCCACCGATTTAGGAATGATGTAATATTGTTTTTTATAGCCTATATAAGTAAAAACAAGGCTATCGCCCGGAAAAACCAATAAATCTGCTCGGCCAAAATTATCACTTAATGCTCCCCTACCTGCTTTTGGATTATATACATAGGCCATCGGCAAATACTCAGATCCATTATTGGCCACAATTTGCACTTGGAATAATATCGTCTTATCCTGCCCCTGAGAAAACGCTTTTCCCATCGTCAAACAAAATAAAATCGCGAAAATAAGTGCGGGTTTAAACATCTTGCAAATTAAACAAAATTTATAAAGAGCTAAATATTAAAATTCGTTAAACGGTTATTTATGAGAATAATTTCAAAAAGGTTATGATGAATGGGATAGATAAAAGTAATCCATCAAATCGATCTAAAAATCCACCATGTCCAGGGATCGTATCCGCAGAATCCTTGATGTTCATACTTCGCTTAAATAAGGATTCAACTAAATCACCATAGGTTCCTGCGACAACAATAATGAATCCGATGGAGAACCATTGCCAAGGTTCATAATTGGTGTAATACAAGGAAATAATGTAAGCGACCCCCATCGCTGCGATTAAACCACCGACGCTTCCTTCCCACGATTTTTTCGGAGAAACGCGTTCAAACAATTTCGTTTTGCCAAATTTCGTTCCCGCAAAATAAGCTCCTGAATCACTGGCCCATAATAAAAACAAACAACCTAAAACGATATTAGGATCATAGGTATCATTTTGAATGAAGGCCAAGACCGTTAAAAGGGCAAAGGGCAAGGCCACATAGATAATGCCTAAAAATGTATAGGCAATGTTCTTAAAGGGCTTTTCGTCTTTGGCTTTATAGAGTTTTATGAAAAAAATTAGCGCACACAAGGGCGAGAGTATGTAATAATTATGGTAGCCAATTTCCCCTTTTTCAATGAAAAAAGTTAATAAATGAAGGACCACCCCGCAAAAAGTGCCGTAAAAAGTGAGGGGCAAATTACCTCCAAAACTTCCCACTAATTTGTAAAATTCTAGTTGGGCACAAATGCCAATAAATAGAAAAAGAGCTAAGAAAGTGTAATCGCTATAAAGCACGCAAAAGAGCAAAAATGGCACAGCGACTATGGCTGCAATGACTCTCTGCTGTAAATTACTCATCTCTTTTAAACCCATATTATTGCTTGTTTAAAATTAGGTCGGCCTGCTCAAAATTATCTTTGTGCACATACAATTCCCAACTCCCTAAATCATAGGCACTGAATTTTTTATTGACAACCACGGCGGGGATTTGGTAAATTTCTTCCAACAAACCTTTCTGCACTTCTAAATCGATTCCGGTTCTCGACTGTCCTATGATTTTCCAATCCTCCATCCTAATCCGTTTTATAGGTATATAATCGTTTAATATAAAAGGCCACAAGGGCAACCGATAATAGCGCTGACCACCAAGGAACCATGGCTCCCATCTCTTCTGGATTGATTTGAATTTGTTTTTGTTGGTATAAATAATGCATCAAAAGCGTCCAAGCATTATTAAAAAAGTGCGCGGCAATAGGCACCCAAATGGTTCTAAACCATACATATAAATATCCAAAAAAAGCACCTAAGAAAAGCCTCGGGAAAAATCCGTAAAACTGCATGTGGATGAAGCTAAAAATGGCAGCGAAACCCAAATGGCCACATGCGCATTTCCAATGTAGCGCTCAAAAAGCGATTGAAGAACGCCCCTAAAGAAGATTTCCTCGCCCAAGGCAGCCATTCCGCCAATGACAGCAATGGCAATCGCAAAATCAGTGGGAGAAGTAAAATTTAAAAGAAATTTCGTCAGTTGGGCCATGTTTTGTTCCGAGGTCTTCATCCAAGATTCCAACTCCTCAAAACCCGCCGGTAAAATCAAATTTTGATTTAACTGGATGATATATTCCAATAAAGGCATTGAGACTAAAATGGTCAAAATCGACCATAAAAATATTTTCCAATTTGGGGTTTCGCCCACATTCAATTCTGAGATCGAACGTTTTTCAATGTAATGAAGGTAGGCCCAAGAGCCAAGAACGAAAGTAAATAAGGCGGTAAACCACTGCAAGGCCATCATACCTTGAAATGCATTCTCATATTTCTCCGGATGAACCATGAAATCCATGACCATTTTCTGAAATTGCTCTATGTTAGCCGTAGGAAATCCAATAATATAAACAACAGCTAAAAGGCCAAAAAACTGCCCTAAAAAGCTTCCTAAGAGGAAAAATCCAAAAAGAGTTACTAATTTTGAGGTAAGAGAAAGCCAAGCGTTTGGCCCCAGATGATAGTTTTCTTCCATAATGGTCGTAAATTTAAGCAATTTTTAAACAGAATGATCAAAATAGGTAACATCGAATTAGGAGATTTCCCATTGCTTTTAGCACCGATGGAGGATGTGTCGGATCCCCCGTTTCGTGCAGTTTGCAAGGCAAATGGGGTTGATATGATGTATACCGAATTTATTTCCTCCGAAGGCTTAATTCGAGATGCGGCTAAGAGCGTTCAGAAATTAGATATTTTTGAATACGAAAGGCCGATTGGCATTCAATTATTTGGCAGTTCCATTGAAACGATGGCGGCCTGTACCGAGATCGCGACCCAAGCGGGACCCGATTTAATCGACATAAATTACGGTTGCCCCGTCAAGCAAGTCGCCTGCAAAGGTGCTGGAGCCGCCTTATTACAAGATATTCCCAAAATGGTGGCCATGACTTCTGCCGTGGTCAAATCGACCCATTTACCTGTCACCGTAAAGACGCGATTAGGCTGGGATGATTCTACAAAAAACATCGAAGATGTGGCAGAACGCCTTCAAGATATTGGCATTCAGGCGCTTACCGTTCATGGCCGTACCCGTGTTCAGATGTATAAGGGGGAGGCCGACTGGCGATTGATTTCAAAAGTAAAAGAGAATCCACGCATTAAAATTCCAATTTTTGGAAATGGGGATATTGATTCCCCAGAGAAGGCGTTGGAATATAAAAATAGGTATGGAGTGGACGGGGTAATGATTGGCCGCGCATCGATTGGTTATCCCTGGATTTTTAAGGAGATCAAACATTTTGTGGCCACTGGAAATCATTTGCCACCTCCAAGCATCCAGGAGCGCATAAACGTATGTGAAACTCATTTAGACTTTTCGATTCGTTGGAAAGGCAATCACGGAGGAATTGTGGAGATGCGCCGACATTATGCGAATTATTTCCGTGGGATGGATCATTTTAAACCTTTCAGAAGCAGGCTAGTTACCTCTATGTCCTTGGATGAAATAAAGGCTATTTTGCAGGAGGTTTCCGAATTTTACCAACCTGAATTTGTTCAATAATTTTTCATGAAGTCCACTGAAACTAAGTCCCCGCTATTTGTTTTTCTAGCGATATTGTTGCTTTCTCTTATTTGGGGAAGTTCATTTATATTGGTCAAAAAAAGCCTGGTGGGCTATTCGGCTATGCAAGTGGGCGCTTTACGAATCTTTTCAGCGACTATATTTTTTATTCCCTTTTTCTGGCAACGCAGAAAAGACATTGCTCCTGAACAGTGGAAACCCTTATTATGGGCAGGATTAACGGGAAATATGCTTCCGGCACTATTGTTTTCGTTGGCAGGCCAACATCTTTCCAGTGCGCTTTCGGGCATGTTGAATGCTTTCACTCCCCTATTTGCTTTGATCATTGGTATTTTATTTTTTGCTCAAAAATTCATCGTCAAACAGACCCTAGGAATTTTAATTGGCCTAATAGGTTGCATCGGATTACTAGTTTCAGGGAAAGGGTTTCAGATCGATTTTAATGTGCACGCGCTTTGGGTGGTCCTTGCCACACTTTTGTATGGCATCAATATGCACATCGTTAAAACCAAATTATCTGGCTTGCATCCTTTAACATCCACCTCCGGAATTTTTATGATGATCGGGCCTATCGCCTTGGGAATCATGGCATTTTCTGGATTTTTCAGCGTTCCAATGGACTCCGAACATCTTTGGCCATTAGTATCTGGCATCGGTTTAGGTCTTTTAGGTTCTGCCTTAGGCATGTTGTTATTCAATCAAATCATCAAATGGACCACAGCGGTCATCGCGAGTTCAGTCACCTATTTAATCCCAATTGTAGCAGTGGGATGGGGCTTTTTCGACGGCGAAGCCATTTACTTTTCTCAAATCATATTCATGTTGGTCTTATTGGCAGGTATTTACGTGGTCAACAAATCCAAATAATTTTTTTGTAGAGTTGCGATAATCGCGTCCTTCCAAATTCTTTATCAATTACCTGATCTAGATTATCAGTTAAATTATCGGTAGTTCATTTACCTTCGGACCATAAAAAAATTACGTCATGGTCAATGAATTATTCATTTCATATTTGTGGAAAAATCAATTATTCAACCATCAAAATTTGTTGACCTCCGCAGGCGATAAAGTATCTGTCATTCATCCTGGCATAGAAAATTCAAATGCGGGAGCAGATTTCCAACAAGCCAAAATTAGAATCAATGAGTTAGACTGGGTAGGAACCGTGGAGCTGCACATTAATGCATCGGACTGGATTCAGCACGCACACCAAAAAGATTCTTCGTATGAAAATGTCATTTTGCATGTCGTCTGGAATGATGACTTAATGATCAAATATCAAAATGGCACCTCAATTCCATCCCTGTGCTTATCGAACCAAGTAAATCCAGAAACAATTGCGGCCTATGAAATAAATAAATCGGTCATCAGGACTCAACTACCCTGTGGTTCGATGTTTGAGTCAGTGGACGATGCGTTAAAAGAAAAGATGTTGGCTCAATGCCTACGTGAAAGACAAGCTAAAAAAGTCAGTCAAATTGAGCAATTGCTTTTAAGTACTCAAGGGGATTGGGAGGAAACTTTTTACCAATCGCTAGCCAGAAGTTTTGGGTTTTCTGTCAATGCGGAGCCAATGTTCAGGCTGGCTCAATCGATGCCCTTAAAATTGATATTGCGGTATCGAGATCGAAACTTTGGAATTGAAGCTTCCTTATTTGGCTTAGCTGGTATGTTGGAAGAAGATATGCAAGATGAATATCAATGGGAATTACGGAGAGAATTTATTCATTTAAAAAAGAAACATGACTGGCCAAATACCTATTTAAATCACTCCGATTGGAAGTTTTTACGCATGCGGCCACCTAATTTTCCTACGGTTCGAATTGCTCAATTTGCCGAGCTGATTCGGTCAAATTGTAGTTTAATTTCATTGCTTTTAGAAATGCAAGATTTGAAAACGATCAAAACTTTATTTGAGACCCCGCTCAATGACTATTGGCAAAAACATTATCATTTTGGCAAAAAAGGAAAAGGCAACCATTCGGTGATTGGCCAATCGGCTTTTGAATCGATATGCATTAACACCCTGATTCCCATGTTGATTTGTTATTCAACCTACAAAAGTGAATCAAAATACGAAGAAAAAGCCCTTCGATGGATGCGAGAAATAAGGGCTGAAAACAATTTTGTGACTCGGATTTTCAAAGAGCATGGGCTAAAGATGAAACATTCAGGGGATTCACAGGGATGCATTCAATGGTATCATCAATATTGCCTATTAAAAAAATGCGCTTCTTGTGAGGTAGGTAAGCAAATTACAAAAAAGAAGACCTGCTTAAATTAACAAGGTTCTTGTTGGTCTATTTCCTTAAAATGCTGAAACAATTTTCATAGTTTTGTGGTAATCAATGAATAACATTGAAAAAGAAATGAATAAGTCTTTAGGAAATACTGGAATTTTGTGGGCTTTGTTGATCATCGGTTGTTGGTTTTTAAACCTTTATATCGGGATTACTTTAGAATTAAGCTTTTCCAATCCTTGGGTATATGTACTTATCTTACTTCAAACCCATTTATACACGGGTCTTTTTATCACCTCTCATGATTCCATTCATGGTGTAGTCAGTACTCAATACCCAAAAATAAATGATGCTCTAGGAAAATTCTGTACCATTCTTTTTGCTTTTAATCAATATGGAAAATTGAAAACAAAGCATCACATGCATCATAACCATGTGAATACAGAAAATGATCCTGATGTACATCAAGGAAATTTCTTTATTTGGTGGTTTAAATTCATGTGGCAATATGTGACATGGCAGCAAGTTTTAGCGATGGCAATCACCTACAATATGTTAAAACTTTGGTTCCCCATGTGGAATTTAATTCTGATGTGGGAGCTACCGGCCATTTTAAGCACGTTGCAACTATTTTATTTCGGCACGTATTTACCACATCGGGGAACGCATGAAGAGGGGAATGTCCAACAATCCAGAAGTCAATCCAAAAATCATGTATGGGCTTTTATATCATGCTATTTTTTTGGCTATCATTACGAACATCACGCCTATCCCTATTTGCCTTGGTGGAAATTACCTTTGGCAAAAGAGAAAACCTTAGAGACTCATTAAAATAGCAGAATATTTTTTCTAAATTTGTTTTCCAATTATCTTAAAACCTCTTTGAATGAAAGACCCCAAATACAAAAGAATCCTATTGAAACTTTCTGGAGAATCATTGTCGACCGACACAGAGGTAATAGATCCCGTCATTCTTGGGCAGTATGCAGAAGAAATAAGGCGAGTACATGATTTGGGCGTTGAAGTGGCTATCGTCATAGGCGGTGGAAATATATTTAGAGGGGCAAGTGCTGCCAAAGCAGGGATTGATCGAGTGCAAGGTGATTACATGGGAATGTTAGCTACTGTAATTAATGGGATGGCCGTTCAGGCATCGCTAGAAAAACAAGGATTATATACGCGCATGATGACCGCCATCAAAGTAGAAGCGGTGTGCGAACCCTTCATTCGAAGAAGGGCGATGCGTCACTTAGAAAAAGGCAGGATTGTTATTTTTGGTGCGGGAACTGGAAACCCTTATTTTACAACAGACTCAACCGCCTCATTGAGGGCGATTGAAATAGAAGCGGATGTAGTTTTAAAAGGAACTCGGGTAGATGGCGTTTATACGGCTGATCCAGAGAAAGACCCCAAAGCTACCCGCTATACGCATTTAAGTTTTGCCGAGGCTATTGGCAAAGGCTTGAAAATAATGGATACTACGGCATTTACGTTATGTCAAGAAAATAAAGTTCCGATCATTGTTTTTGACATGAACAAGACTGGCAATTTAGCTGCGCTTGTTTCGGGAGAAGATGTGGGAACATTAATTAGTTAAAAAATGGAAGAATTAGAGTTTTATATTGAGGCATCACAAGAAACCATGGAGGGTGCCATCAAACATTTAAACATTGAATTATCAAAAATTCGAGCAGGGAAGGCCAGCACTTCCATGTTAGAAGGTATCATGATTGATTATTATGGAATGCCGACTCCCTTAACTGGAGCCTCTTCTATAACAACTCCTGATGCAAGAACTATAGCGATTAAACCTTTTGAAAAAGGTATTTTTGGTGAGATTGAAAAAGCCATTCGCAATTCAAACTTGGGCTTAAATCCGATGAATGATGGTGAGTTAATTAGGCTTTCAATTCCTCCCTTAACGGAAGAAAGAAGACGTGATTTAGTTAAGCGTGTCAAGCAAGAAATTGAAGTCGCAAAAATCAATGTCAGAAATGCGCGTCAAGATGGAAACAATAGCATCAAAAAACTTAAAGGCGAAGGTGTTTCTGAAGATGATATCAAATCGTCAGAGGACAGAATTCAGAAAATGACTGACGGATTTATCTCGAAAATAGATGCTATTTTTGCCGATAAGGAAAAAGACATCATGTCGGTTTAATCGGCTAAGGTCAATTAATCTCGATGTCCTGCCCTACTTGATAACCTAGTTCAAGCATTCTACGGATATCCATTTTATTGAAATTCTGAATATCAATGGTGAGTGGCTGGGGTGGTCGGATCGACTGAATGTCAATGGTCGTATTGGAAATCATCACCTCTTTAATATCGGCATTTAAAATTTCATTGACGGCAATGTCCATCACTCGGTCCACTAATGCCAGCAAATCTCCTGAATCAAAATGTCCCCCTTCAATGGTTTCCATGTGGCAACTAATGCATACAATGTGGCTTGCACCATCGTCAACAGCTTTTTTAATGGGTGCCACATCGCGTAAACCTCCGTCCAAAAAGCTTCTTCGCGTTTCCCCATTGATCTTTACAACGGGCATCAAAATAGGCACAGCTGAAGAGGCCATCAAATAGTCAAGAAAATGTTCTTCAGAGGTATCCACGTAATACATCGTTCCGTCTATAATATTGACGGCCCCAATTTTCAAGTCAATTGGACTCGCATGTAAATTACGAACCGATAAAACCTCCGTTAATAAATTGCGTAAAGGCATAGTATCAACTAATCCTTTAAATTTTTTTCTCAATGCCGAAAGGCCTAATTGGAAAATATTAAAAGGTTTAGATAAACTTTCAGGGCTTGTAATTCTTGATTCCCAAAAGTCCCACAAGTCTTGGGATGCATCTTTGAATGAAATAGGTTCACCCGTAATGGCCTGCATGCCTAATTGGTTCACAAAATAGGCCGCATTTAAGCTTCCAGCAGAAACACCATACACCGCATCAGGTTGATAACCTCGCTCCATCATAGCTTTCATGACTCCAGCCTGAAACGCTCCTTTAACTGATCCACCGGCAAGTACTAAAATCTTACTCATAAGGCAGCAATATTTAAAGATGTAAAACGGATTATCCTAAATTGTGATTAAATTTACACAATTTCAATTTTTCCTAAGAAAAGATTTAACCTATGTCCTATTCCATCAGCTCTATTCAGGCCCCTATTGCGGAACCCATGAAGGAGTTTGAAGGAAAATTCAGGCAATTCATGAAGTCCAAAGTGATGCTTTTGGATACCATCATGAATTACATTGTCCAACGAAAAGGGAAACAAATTAGACCTATGTTCGTTTTTTTGACTGCGGGATGTGTAGGGACCATCAGTGAAAAAACTTATCGTGGTGCAGCATTGATTGAATTACTTCACACGGCCACACTCGTTCATGATGATGTGGTCGATGATTCAAACTACCGCAGAGGTTTTTTCTCCATCAATGCCATTTGGAAAAATAAAATAGCCGTGCTTGTGGGCGACTATCTACTTTCAAAAGGTCTTTTACTTTCCGTAGAAAACAAAGATTTTGACCTACTCACTTCAGTATCTACTGCGGTGAGGGAAATGTCAGAGGGCGAATTACTCCAAATTGAAAAAGCAAGAAAATTAGATATCACCGAAGAGGTATATTTTGATATCATCACCAAAAAAACAGCTACGTTAATTTCTGCCTGCTGTGCAATCGGTGTGCAATCCACGGATGCGGATGAAAAATATGCCGAAATAGCCCGAAATTTTGGCGAAAAAGTCGGGATCGCCTTTCAAATCAAAGATGATCTTTTTGATTATGGTGATGCAGAAATCGGCAAGCCCTTAGGAATCGATATCAAGGAAAAGAAAATGACCTTGCCATTAATTTACGCCTTACAAAATACTGACCGTTCTACTAAAAAGCAGATCATTCAAATCATTAAAAACGAATCAGAGAATCCTAAAAAAGTACGGGAGGTGATTGATTTTGTTAAATCAACTGGAGGGCTTCAATATGCCAATTTGCGCATGAATGAATATGCGAATGAAGCCAAAATACTATTGCAACAATTTCCAGAATCTAGCTACCGAAAATCATTGGAAGACTTGATCAGCTATACGATAGAGCGAAATAAATAAATTTTAGACAAAAAAAAAGAGAGACATTAAGTCTCTCTCTTTTAAACAATCTAAAACTCTAATATTTATTTTTCAACCTATCTATTATTATCTTGGACCTCCAAATCCACCGCCACCACTGTAGCCACCTCCGCCTCCACGGCTTCCACGATCACCACCACCCATTCCAGGCATCATTGGTTGTGCAGGTGCAGGAGTAGCATCTCCACCACCATCTTTTTGGTCATCATTGCTTACTGATTTTTTCTTCTTAGTCGGATTGAAACTCATTTTTCCAAAACGGAAAGATAAATTAACCTTAAAGTTCATATTTCTTAGCACATTGGTACTTTCTTGCGTAATCAACGGCGTTTTAGTTTCGCTACGAATTGTCATTCCGTTTGTCAAGAAATTCTCTGCACCAAAACCAATACTCCCCTTCTTGTTTTTGAAATCCTTCTTTAAGCTTAAGCTGTAAATTCCAAAACCGCCCTGTGTTCCTTGTAATAAAATTTGATTAGGACGATAGAAAGAGAATAACTGAGCGCCCCAACCGTTTCCAATGTTATAATTTCCAAAAATCCTAAAATTAGATTGCAAACCTTGATTACTTGCATTCATTAATGGATCAGGAACATTATTTTTCAAAACCATGTAGGACAAGTCACCACCACCACCAATCATCAATTTATTTGACAAATTCATGTTGATATTTATGTTCATTCCATACGCATTCTCAACACCAATATTCATGGATGTTGTTTTCACCGTATCACCTACAACCGTTCTAATTTGATTGATCGCTCCTGTATTATTTCGAACGAATAAGGCTGTAGAAATATAGGTTTGCTTCACGAACTTGCTGTAATTAATTTCATAGTTATTCGCATATTCTGGAGCCAAGTTTGGATTTCCTTGTGAAATATTCAAAGGATTCGTGGAATTTACGTTAGGATTCAAATTTTGAATACCTGGTCTTTGGATACGGCGATTAAAACTAAATCTCCAAGTACCTGACTTAAATGTTTTCGACATATTGAAACTTGGCACTAAAACACCGTAAGGAGGAATGGTTAAATTCTGACCTTCTTTTTTCAAGAAACTAGCCTCGATGTCCGTGTACTCGTAACGACCACCAAACTTCATGCTCCACTTACTTATTGTACTAAGGGTATAAGAAAAATAAGTCCCCAAAATATTTTGGTTGTAATCAAACACGTTACTTGGCAAATTCGCTAAGTTAACTTTAGTATAGTTTGAAGGATCATTGCCAGTCGGATTCAAGAAAGATGCATAATCAGAATTCACTTGACGACCGATAATCTTAGCTCCAAACTCAATCATTTGCATTTTGGTAATTGGCGTTTGATAATCCAATTGTAAAGTAGCCTCTTTATTCACCGAACCATTTATGTTTTTAATCGAATTCATGATTTGAGACATGGATGAATTCGGATTCATGATATCGTTATAAAAATCATTGGTACGGTTGTTATTTGACAACAATGCCAAAATACTAAACTCTTTTTGTGGTTTAGTAAACGTATGCGTATAGTCTATATTCAAGTCTATATTAGCTGACTCATCCAATGAATTCGTATTTCTTAAACTAAATAATTTATCATTTCTAATTTGACGTAATCCATCTCCCCAGCTATTTCCATTCCTAAAACCAATTCTAGACGAAGCAGTAATGGAGTTGAATTTGTTGATGTCCCAATCAAAGCCCAATTGGTAATTACCAAACATTCCTGAACGTCTTGTATCAGAAGTCTGAAAATTTCGAGTTAGAATACCATTATTCGAAGTTGTTTGCATCGACTCAGAATGCCCGTTTACATTATATTCTGAACGTCCAAATCCACCTAAGGTCATTCCCCAAGTTTTATTTCGAAAGTTTCCATTCATGGATAAATTAGAACCCCTTACTCCTGCAGATGTATCAAAAGAGAAAGTTAAACCTTGTAAAGTGTTTTTCTTAGTCACAATGTTAATGATACCCGCACTACCTTCCGCGTCATATCTTGCTGATGGAGAAGTAATTACTTCAACCGTCTTGATCATATCTGCAGGGATTTGCTTTAAGGCATCTGCAATACTTGATGCCAAGATAGTCGATGGCTTGTTGTTAATTAATACTTTGATATTTGAAGAACCCCTTAAAGAAGGATTTCCGTCTAGGTCAACTGATAACATCGGAACTTTTTTCAAAACGTCTGTTGCATCTCCCCCACGATTCGTTTGATCTTTCTCAGCGTTATAAACTGTTCTGTCAACTTTCTCTTCAATTAAG
>CANKVC010000042.1 GCA_947486835.1 Cytophagaceae bacterium
GCCGCCTTTGAATTTATCAATAATCGTCATTAAAATCCGATTATCCATTTCATCCAAACCATTTTGGTCTACATCCAAGGCATTCAATGCGAACTGGGCAATCTCCACGTCAATAACCCCAGAGCCCTTTACTTGGGCAAAGTCTCTGGTACGACGCAATAAATTATTGGCGATACGAGGTGTACCCCGACTCCTTCGAGCAATTTCAAAAGCCCCTGATTCGTCAATAGGCATTTTTAAAATGGATGCTGAACGTTTGACAATTTTTGTCAATAACACGGCATCATAATATTCCAGTCGGGCATTAATGCCAAAACGAGCACGCAATGGGGAGGTCAATAAACCTGCCCGAGTCGTCGCGCCAATCAAGGTAAATGGATTTAAACCTATTTGAATACTTCGGGCGTTTGGACCGGAGTCCAACATAATATCAATTTTATAATCCTCCATCGCAGAATATAAGTATTCCTCAACGATGGGATTTAGTCGATGTATTTCGTCAATAAATAAGACGTCAAAGGGTTGCAAATTAGTCAATAAGCCCGCCAAATCTGATGGCTTATCCAACACAGGACCCGAAGAAATTCGCAAAGTTGAGCCTAATTCATTCGCAATAATATGCGACAATGTAGTCTTGCCTAAACCTGGAGGCCCATGCAATAAAACATGATCTAAAGCCTCTTCGCGTCCTTTTGCTGCACCTACAAAGATCTTCAAATTGTCAATAATTTTTCCTTGACCCGAAAAATCAAGGAAGCTTAAAGGACGTAAGGCCTTATCAAATTCCTTTTCTTGAGGATTTAATGATTCTGATTCACCTGTTAAATAATCTTCGCGCATCTATTTGACAATAATTCAAATTTGAAATCAAAGATAATTTTTTTATTGCGAAGATTTCATAGTTTTGGAAAACCAAAATAAAAACCTAAAACTATGTCATCAATTTTTATTGGCGAACTCGCCGGTACAGCTACGTTATTATATCTTGGAAATGGTGTAGTCGCAAATATGCTTTTGAAAAATACAAAAGGAAATGGAACCGGATTATTAGCCATAGCCGCATGCTGGGCCTTCGCGGTGACCATAGGAGTTTTCGTTTCAACTTATTTTGGTTCATCTGGTGCTCATTTAAATCCCATAGTGACCATTGCCGACTGCATTAAGTCAGGAGATTGGTCTTTATTTCCAACGTACATCGGAGCTCAGTTGATCGGCGCCATGTTGGGCCAATTATTAGTTTGGTTACATTACAAACCTCATTATGACGCGACGGATGATGCAGGAGCCATTAGAGCTTCATTTTGTACAGATCCTGCCATCAGAAACACGCCATTTAATTTTATTTCAGAGGCTTTTGCCTCAGCCTTAGCTGTGGTAGCTTTAGGAACTTTTTCAAGCGTTGAACACGGCCTTGGACCTTTTTTAGTTGGAATTTTAGTGTGGGGAATCGGATTAGGATTAGGCGGAACGACGGGATATGCCATTAACCCTGCCCGTGATTTAGGCCCTCGAATCATGCATGCTATTTTACCCATTAAAAACAAAGGAACTTCCGATTGGGGATATGCTTGGATACCCGTGTTAGGGCCAGCTGCTGGCGCTGCCATTGGGGCATTTATATTGACGCTTAATTAACAAAATATGTACATAGGATCCATTGACCAAGGCACGACAAGCACTCGTTTTATTATTTTTAATAAGGGGGGAGACATCATTTCGGTAGGCCAAAAAGAACATAAACAGATTTATCCACAAGCCGGTTGGGTCGAGCATGACTCGGATGAAATTTGGCAAAATACCCAAGAAGTCATTGGCTTGGCTTTAGGAAAAGCTAATTTATCAGCCAAGGATTTGGCGGCCGTAGGGATAACCAATCAAAGAGAAACGACCCTTGCTTGGAATAAAATCACTGGAAAACCCTATTACAATGCGCTTGTTTGGCAAGATACTCGGGTAGGTTCTGAACTGGCCGAATTAGCTAAAGATGGAGGAATGGATCGTTTCAGGGCTAAAACTGGTTTGCCTCTAGCTACCTATTTTAGTGGATTGAAATTGAGGTGGCTCCTAAATAATGTTAAAGGTTTACGAGAAGATGCGGAAAAAGGAGTGGCGCTTTTTGGCAATATGGATACTTTTATTGCCTGGAATTTAACGGGGGGAGTCGACGGAGGAATTCATATTACCGACGTGACTAATGCGAGTCGGACCCAATTAATGGATTTGGCTACTTGCCAATGGGATGATGAAATATTACAAGTTTTATCGATTCCAAAAGCGATGTTGCCGACAATCCAAGCCAGTTCAAAAGTATACGCAAAAGCAAAAGGTGTATTGGGCGGAGTTCCATTGTCGGGAATTTTAGGGGATCAGCAAGCGGCTCTTGTGGGACAAACTTGTTTTGATCCAGGCCAAGGAAAAAATACCTATGGAACAGGTTGTTTTTTATTAATGAATACCGGGAAAAAACCTGTTCAATCACAGCATGGATTATTGACTACGGTAGCTTACCAGTTGGGCGACGAACCCGTACATTACGCATTAGAAGGATCTGTGGCCATTACAGGTGCACTCGTTCAGTGGTTACGAGATAATTTAGGTATCATCAAAAATAGCCCAGATATTGAAAAATTAGCCAAAGAAGTAGAAGATAATGGAGGATGTTATTTTGTACCTGCCTTTTCAGGTCTTTATGCCCCTTATTGGAAACAAGATGCCCGCGGCGTTTTAGTGGGTTTAACTCGCTATGTCAATAAATCACACATTGCCCGAGCGGCATTAGAGGCCACCGCTTTTCAAACTTGGGAGGTATTGGAAGCCATGGAAAAAGACGCAGAAATATCGATTACCTCATTGAGAGTAGATGGTGGAATGGTGGTCAACCAATTACTGATGCAATTCCAATCGGATATTTTGGGAGAAGAAGTTATTTGTCCAAAAATAATTGAAACAACAGCTTTAGGAGCAGCCTATGCGGCGGGATTAGCCGTTGGATATTGGGAAAATCTTGATGACTTGCGTAAAAACTGGGCCATCGCACATACATGGAAACCGAATATGTCCGTTGACACACGCACCAAAATGCGCGCGCAGTGGAAGAAAGCAGTCACAAAAAGTTTTGACTGGGCTGAAGATTAATTAGCCCCTTTTAACTTTAGGTGTATCTAAGCGAGTGGTTCCATACGCAGGGCAATTGTTACTTTGAGCACAAGAGCTCATAAACAAGGCGGCTAGTAAGGCAATGGCTGCAATTTTTTTCATAATTTATACAGAAGCTAATTTTTCAGTTTTGACCATTTCTGGTTTTTCAATTTCAATAACGACATTAAGTGGCGCTTCTTGGTTTTGATTATAACCCAAAATCGTTAACATTGGACCACTCAATTGCTCCTCAGAAAACAATCTAGTTGTAATCGTTCCATCCTCTAATCGGTCCACAATCACATGCTTAGGAGCTGGAATTAAACAATGTTGAATTCCCCCGTAACCACCTAAAGACTCTTGATAAGCGCCTGTATGGAAAAAACCAACATACTGCCTTTCAGAATCTTCCTCAAAAATAGGTAAATATAAATCAGAACTATGCGCTTCCGTATTATAAAAATCCATGGAATCGCAGGTCAATCCTCCTAAGTTTACCTTCTGATAAGGTAGGCCCCAATTATTGACAGGTAGCATAATGTATTTTTGGTTCATCCCCCATGAATCAGGCAATTGGGTAATAAATGAACCATCGATCATGTACCAAAGCTCCTTGTCATTTTGAAGTTTTTGGTCAATAATTTCATATAGAACGGCACCACTTTCACCTACGGTATAAGAACCAAATTCAGTGAAAATATTCGGTACAGGTACGTTATTTTTATTGCAAATCCATGAAATCGATTCCACAATTTCATCGACCATTGCTTGGTAATCATAATTAAATTGAAGTGATTTTTGAATCGGTAAGCCTCAACCTAGATCGATTGAATCTAGCTCAGGACAAATCTTTTTCATTTCACAATACTTGTAAATAAAGCGACTCAATTCAGACCAATAGTAGGCACTATCCTTGATTCCAGTATTGATAAAAAAGTGCAACATCTTTAGGTTGAACTTCGGATTTGGCTTTATTTTATCCTCGTATAATGTATTAACATCCGAATAACGAACGCCTAATCGAGACGTATAAAAAGAGAAATCTGGCTCTTCATCAGTAGCAATTCGAATCGCTAAATTAACCTTATCGGCAGTCACCGATTTTTCATAGAAATCGATCTCTTTTAAATTATCAAGGATTGGGATGCAATTAAATCCATCATTGATCAACTCAGAAATAAACTGGGTATACAAAGGTTGTTTGTATCCATTGCACAGAATATAGGTCGATTTAGAAATCTTTCCTTGATTGTACATATCCCGAATAATCGGAATATCAAAGGCACTACTCGTTTCTAAATGCACATGTTGCTTCAAAACCTCTTCCAAAATAAATGAGAAATGAGAGGATTTAGTGCAGTAGCAATACGTGTAATTTCCTTTGTAATTATATTTTTTAATCGCATTTCTGAACAATAACTTTGCATTTTCAATGTGCTCAGAAATTTTGGGTAAATACGATATTTTTAATGGCGTTCCATATTGCTTGATGATTTCCATCAAAGGCACATTATTGAATAACAATTCGTTATCCTCATTAATGTTAAATTCCCTGGTCGGAAATTCAATGGTTTGATCAATAAGATCGATATAATTTTTCATTCCTAATCAACAAATATGTACTCAAGTGTTCTTGAGTTAGTGTAAAAACGTGCAAAACTGCAATAAAAGTATGTACTTTGCAAACTATTCAACATAATGTTCTATGCCGAAGATTCATTTTATTGCAATTGGTGGCGCTGCAATGCATAATTTAGCCTTAGCTTTAAGGGCCAAAGGATATCAAATTACAGGTTCAGATGATGAAATATATGAGCCTTCTAAAAGTTTATTAGCCTCTCATGGGATCCTACCAGATGAATTTGGATGGTTTCCTGAAAAAATTACAGCCGATTTAGATGCGGTCATTTTAGGGATGCATGCCAAAGCCGACAATCCAGAATTAATTCGGGCTCAAGAATTAGGCATAAAAATCGAATCATACCCTTCATTTTTATATGAAGTAAGCAAACACAAACAACGTATTGTGATCGCCGGTAGTCATGGAAAAACAAGTATCACTTCCATGATTTTACATGTGTTGAAAAATCTACATAGAAAATTCGATTATTTGGTTGGCGCCCGCATTGAAGGATTTGAACTCATGGCTTCTTTATCAGACGCCCCTATTATCATTATTGAAGGCGATGAATATTTAGCTTCTCCGATCGACCGACAAGCCAAATTTTTATTATATCAACCCCATATTGCCTTAATTTCCGGAATTGCATGGGATCATATAAATGTCTATCCTACATTTAAATCATACACGGATTCGTTCGGTCAATTAATTAAGCAAATGCCCAAAGCAGGTCATTTATTTTTTGATCAAACCGATGAAACGTTAAGCAACCTAGTAAAAAACAGTCCCGAGGATATCGATGTGAATGGATATGAAGCACATCAAGCAGAAATTAAAAATGGGAATACGATTCTCATAGGGGTGGATGGAAAAAGATATGAAATCGAAGTTTTTGGCCAGCACACTCTTAAAAATTTAAATGGTGCGCGCTTAATTTGCGAAAAGATCGGCGTTTCGAGTGCGGATTTTTATAGAACTATATCGACATTCAAGGGTGCGGCAAAGAGACTTGAGTTAGTTGCAAAAAGCACAAATTCATTATTATACAAGGATTTTGCCCATGCCCCATCAAAAGTGGCCGCCACCACAGCTGCACTTAATGAACAATATCCTAAAAGAAAATTAGTAGCATGCTTAGAATTGCACACTTTTAGCAGTTTAAATCCTGCATTTTTGCCTGAATATGAGTCCACATTAGCTAATTCGGACGAAGCCATCATTTATTTAAGCGAGCATGCACGCCAGATAAAACAAATGGATCGAATGGAAGAATCGTTGGTTCAAAACTATTTTAAACACCCCTCTTTGAAAGTAATCCGAGATCCAGCCACATTAGTCACAGAGCTGATCAGCAAATCTTGGCACGAGGCTAATTTACTCATGATGTCCTCTGGGACTTTTGATGAATTAGATTTAAAAGATTTAGCGGGGAAAATGGGCTTGTCAACTATTTAAAATGGCATCAAGTTCCGTTTTAAAATTAGTCAAAAGCATCTCTTTCATGCTAATTTTCCTTTTTTGTGTATTGATTTTACTTTGAATAGGTTTTTCCTCCATTTGACGATCTCGCTCCGCTTGGGCAATAAAATCATCCAATTCGCCTTTTTCCTTTTTTGTCATGTAATCCATTTGATTAATCATGATTTTCAATTGCTCCAAGCGAGGTTTTTCGTTTAAGTTGGCATGCCGATAAGAAATGACTCTCAACAAATAATTCATTTCAAAAATCTTATCACATGCGTTTCTGAATCGCTCTGCCATGGAACGGTCAATGGTCTTAATTTGAGCAGACACCTCTTTCCATTTAACTAAATAAGCTTTTGCAAGCTCAGCTGTGGCCACCATATTTTCTTGATCACCTAACTTTATTTCAAGCTCGCCAGTCATCGTATTCAATTCCTGAACACGTGGGTCCACTCGAGGTTTATAATCAATGCCTTTGATTCGATTATACTTCTCAAAAAACATATCATTGGCCTTCTTGAAATTCTTCCAAAGCATCGATTGCTTTTTAGGAGGCAAACCTAAAATAGTTTTCCACTCCTTTTGCAATTCTTTCACCTTAACGACTGAATCGTCAATGTCTTCGGCTTTTCTTAATTGGTGAACTGAGTCAATAAACCCTTGAAGAATAGCAATTTTTTCGTCGATTTGACGATTCTTTTCTTCAAAATAAGCTCTTCTACGAAGGAAAAATGCATCGAGTACCGCTTGGAATTCCTCAGAAAGCTCATCCTGAAATTGCTTGTCTACAGGCCCTGTTTTAACCCATTTTATTTTTATTTCTAATAAATCTTCGGTGGCTTTTAAAATATCTTCCTGTTCAGCTAATTGAACAGCGTCTTGAATCAAAGCCCTTTTGATCTCTAGATTTTTAATTTGATTATTCTGAATAAGTCCACGTAAATAGGACTCCATTTGCTCCAATTGGTCAAATAAGGGTAGAAAATCACCTAAGCCGTCAAATTCACCTAAATAGGCTTTCATTTGAACGACCTTTGTTAAGAAGGATCCTTTATTTTGAACCGTGGTCACTTCGCGAGCTAAAATGTCAACTTTGTTTTTAGCTAACTCAAAACGTTTGACAAAATAAGCTAAAGAAGCTTCGTCTGTTTCACGAACAAATCCAATTTCTCTTTGTGGGAAATTTAAGTAGGCACGTATGAAAACTTTGCCATCTTGGCAAAATCCATACTCGTTTTCTGTGGCAGATTTCATAAGATTAATTCATAGAGCTTCAAGCAAATGCTTTGGCTCAAATTGTACTTTATAATTTTTATCAAAATATTTAACTCACGAATTTATTTAAAAATAAATGAATAAATGAAGAATTTTTGATTAGAAATTCAAATTTTAACACAAAAATCACATTCTTTGCAGGTTATTAGAAAAAATTCAATCAAAATATGAGTAACGAAACCATTATATTTTCCATGGAACGCGTTTCTAAGGTAATTCCTCCTCAGAAAACGATCATTAAAAATATTTACCTTTCTTTTTTTTATGGAGCCAAAATTGGGGTCCTCGGCCTTAACGGTTCTGGTAAATCCACCCTGCTACGAATTATCGCAGGCCTAGATAAATCATTTACAGGCGATGTGGTTTGGTCCCCGGGATATACCGTGGGGATGTTGGAGCAAGAGCCCCAACTTGATCCTCAAAAAACAGTATTAGAGGTGGTGGAAGAAGCGGTGGTTGAAATCAAAAATTTACTAAAAGAGTTTGACGAAATAAATGAGGCTTTTGGTGATGCAGATGCTGATTTTGATAAACTTTTAGCAAGACAGGGAGAAGTTCAGGAAAAGTTAGATCACTTTAATGCGTGGGAATTAGATAATCGTTTAGAAAAAGCGATGGATGCCTTACGTTGTCCAGACCCTAGTGCTATCATAAGTACGCTATCAGGAGGAGAAAAAAGACGTGTGGCTTTGTGTAGATTATTATTGCAAGAGCCCGATGTTTTGTTGTTGGATGAGCCGACCAACCACCTAGATGCAGAATCCGTTGAGTGGCTCGAACAACATTTACGTCAATATAAAGGGACTGTAATCGCCGTTACCCACGATCGATATTTCTTGGATAATGTAGCGGGCTGGATTTTAGAATTAGATCGTGGTGAAGGAATTCCTTGGAAAGGAAACTATTCATCTTGGTTAGAGCAAAAACAAAATAGATTAGCTCAGGAAGAGAAGACAGAATCTCGTAGACAAAAAACATTACAGCGTGAATTAGAGTGGGTACGCATGTCGCCCAAAGCACGCCAGGCAAAATCGAAAGCCCGAATTGGTGCTTACGAAAAATTATTATCTGAAGAGAATAAGCAAAAGGAAGACAAGTTAGAATTGTTCATTCCGGCTGGCCCTAGATTGGGAAATAAAGTCATCGAAGTACAAGGGGTATCCAAATCTTTTGGTGATAAATTATTATACGAAAATGTAAGTTTTTCATTGCCTCCTGCGGGCATTGTTGGAATTATCGGACCCAATGGTGCGGGTAAAACGACGATGTTTAAATTGATTACGGGTCAGCTGCAGCCTGATAGTGGTAGTTTTGAAGTGGGAGAAACAGTTAAGCTTGCGTATGTAGATCAAGAGCATAATCAATTAATGGCTGAAAAATCAGTTTTCGAAACGGTATCCGATGGCAATGATTGGGTGATGTTAGGTGGAAAGCAGTCAAATGCGAGGGCTTATGTGAGTAAATTCAATTTCAATGGAGCAGATCAGGAGAAAAAAATTGCCAATTTATCTGGGGGAGAACGCAATAGAGTACATTTAGCCATGATGTTAAAAGAGGGCGCTAATGTACTTTTATTGGATGAGCCGACTAATGACCTGGATGTGAATACGTTAAGGGCATTAGAAGAAGGATTAGAGAATTTTGCTGGTTGTGCCGTAGTCATTTCTCACGATAGATGGTTTTTAGATCGCATTGCCACACATATTTTGGCATTTGAAGGAGATTCCCAAGTCACTTATTTTGAAGGAAATTATTCAGAATACGAAGAAGCTCGAAAGAAGAGATTAGGAAATGACATAACGCCCAAACGAATTAAATATAAGAAGTTGCAGTAGAGTTGGGCTTTAATAATTTTAATTATGACACCAAGAGAAAAAATTCAATTAGTCATTGACGAAATGGGTAAAGTAGTGATTGGGCAGGAACGCTTAATCAACCGACTATTAGTTGGACTTTTCACCGGTGGCCACGTACTTTTAGAAGGAGTTCCTGGATTAGCCAAAACGTTAACGATCAATACGCTTGCTAAAATCTTAGATTTACATTTCCAACGTATTCAATTCACGCCTGATTTATTACCTTCCGATTTAGTGGGGACCATGATTTACAATCCACTAAAAAATGAATTTGAAGTAAAAAAGGGCCCAATTTTTGCTCAAATCATTCTTGCGGATGAAATTAACCGTGCCCCTGCAAAAGTTCAATCGGCTTTGTTGGAGGCCATGGCAGAAAAGCAGGTGACCATCGGGGAAACTACCTATCCATTGGACAAGCCATTCTTGGTTTTGGCAACTCAAAATCCCGTGGAGCAAGAAGGAACTTTCCCTTTGCCTGAAGCACAAGTGGACCGATTTATGCTCAAGGTATTTTTAAATTACCTCGACAAAGATCAAGAGCTAGAAGTGATGAGAAAGATGTCCAATATGGACTTTAAATATGAACCTAAAGCCATTTTGACTTTTGACGATATTCAAAATATTCGAAAAGAAATCAATAAGATTACCATCAGTGAAACACTTGAAAAGTACATCATTGAACTTATTTTTGCTACGAGAAATCCAGCGGAATATGGCCTAACGAAAGAGGCCGATTACATCCAATTTGGAGCATCTCCACGCGCAAGCATTCACTTAAATCTAGCGGCCAAAGTAATGGCCTATTTGGAAGGACGCGATTATGTTCTACCTGAAGACATCAAGGAAATGACACCTGATGTGCTAAATCATCGGATTATTTTAACGTATGAAGCGGAAGCGGATAATATTTCCACGCTTCAAATCATTCAAACTATTTTAAGTTCGGTAGCCATTAATCGCTAATACTGAGTAAATAAAAGGTGAATGTCTCTTTTAAGGTAAATAATTAAAATATGAAATTTCGCCTCGCACTGATTATTAGTACTTGTCTATTTTTTAGCTTTGCAGCTAAGGATCCTATGCGTGTATTCCTTATAGGAGACTCAACGATGGCCGATAAATTACCAGCCGATTTTCCAGAGACGGGCTGGGGTATGCCATTCTCCAAACTTTTCAATGAAGCGGTGGAAGTTCAGAACCACGCGTACAATGGTCGAAGTACCAAAAGCTTTCGCCGTGAGGGACGCTGGGCGAAGGTGCAAGCTCAATTAAAAAAAGGGGATTACGTATTTATTCAATTTGGACATAATGATGCTAAAGCCAGTGATACCGCTCGATATGCCCCATCGCAAACGGATTTTAGAGAAAATTTAACGCGCTACGTGGCAGAAACCCGTGCAAAAGGTGGAATTCCGATCTTGTTAACACCGACACAAAGAAGAAAATTTGATTCCACGGGAGTGTTCGTAGACCAACATGCCGATTATCCAAATGTAGTGCGTGAGGTAGCAGTAAAGGAAAAGGTATTATTGATCGACATCGAAAAAGAAAGCAAAAAATACATTAGCTCAGAGGGTCCAGAAGGAGCAAAAAAAATGTTCCTGCATTATCCTGTTGGCATTTTCAGGAAGTTCATGAAAGGTGCAGCGGATGATACCCACTTTTCACCATTTGGGGCAATGAAAATTTCCGATTTGGTCGCAGAGGCTATTTTAGCGTCCAACGAACATCTGCGAAGCTTCCTGAAAAAATCTATTTTTCCTCAAAAATACGAATTTGAGTTACCCCTTGTTTCGACTACCGTTTTCAAAAAAGACACGTTTAATATCATTTCGTATGGTGCTGTTTCTTCGTCAAATACACTGAATACGGGTGCGATCCAACAAGCAATTGATATGGCATCAAAACAAGGTGGGGGAATGGTATTAGTTCCATCAGGGTTTTGGTTAACAGGTCCCATTAAATTATTGTCCAATGTAAATTTGCACATTTCAAGTGGTGCAGTTTTGCAATTCAGTAATAAACCAAAAGACTACCCACTTGTTAGAACGAATTGGGAAGGAGTCGATGCTATCCGGGCGCAATCTCCTATTTCTGCTAAAGGCCAAAGAAACATTGCGATCACGGGTTCAGGTATTATAGACGGTGCCGGTGAAGCCTGGAGACCTGTAAAAAAAGGAAAATTAACGGCTGGTGAGTGGGATAAACTGATTCATTCGGGAGGCGTTTTAGACTCAAAAAAGGAAACTTGGTATCCTACAGAAGGAGCTTTAAAAGCATCCACAATGGATAGACCTGGGGTCATTGCAGCTGGATTTACTGAAGCAAACACGGAAGAAATTAAAGAATTTTTACGTCCGAACATGATTAGCTTAAGGGAATGTGAGCAAGTTTTATTGGAAGGTGTAACCTTTCAAAATTCTCCTGCTTGGAATATTCATCCCTTACTTTGTAAGCATCTAACCGTTGAAAATATTCATGTTAAAAATCCATGGTTTGCACAAAACGGCGATGGAATTGACATTGAGTCTTGTGAGTTTGTATCTGTGCGAAATTCGAAATTCGATGTAGGTGATGATGGAATATGTTTAAAATCTGGCAAAGATGCGGAAGGTCGAAAACGTGCAAGGCCGAGTGCACATATATTAATCGAAAATTGCATCGTATTTCATGGGCATGGTGGCGTTGTTGTCGGAAGTGAAATGTCTGGAGGAGTCAACGATTTATTTGTGAACAATTGCCAGTTCTTGGATACTGATGTGGGATTAAGGTTTAAAACAATGAGGGGCCGAGGGGGTGTGGTTGAAAATGTTTTCATTAGAGATATATCGATGAAAAATATCGCAGGCGAGGCCATTCTTTTCGATATGTATTATCAGGGAAAAGACCCTGTGTCCACCTTTGGGAATGGAGGTGAAACACCAAAAATTGAGTTAGTTCCGGTCAATGAAGGAACCCCACAATTCAAAAACATTTTCATCGATAACGTAATTGCCAAAGGCGCCGAAACAGGTTTGCTCATCCGTGGTTTACCCGAAATGCCGATTCACCACATAGAATTAACCAATATCGATGTCGAAAGTAATCAAGGATACCGAGTGATCGAGGCGAAGGATATTACCTTAAAACATGCAAAATTCACGGAAACAGGTACAAAGAAATCGGAACTGTTTCATGTGAAGAATTGGAAACTCAATTAGCTCCTTACCATTGCCAATCCTCCAAGGTTTGGCAATGATAAGGGGAAAAATTCAAGAAATTGATAATTTTATTTCCGTAAAATCAAAATACTCGGTTCATTTATGTATCGGCCCGATTTTGCTCCATACAGCGAAAGTCCATTCGGATATCCTTCCGGGACAACTAAGCGAATAGTCAATTTACCCGTTGCATTGGCAACCTCAAGTGAAGAACGAGGCAATGTACATTGCACCCAATATCCATAGGTTCCCGGCTCATCTAATTTATGATTTTTAGCTTGATAAAACCAAGATAAAACTCCTTGGTGATCCGCAGGATCATCCTCCAAATCAAAAGAAGCTGCAAATTGTCCATTGGATAAAATCTGAACCACCGAAGGATTCTTTTTACTATCTGTTTGTGGATAGGCATTTGGGTTTTTACTGGGATCAAAAGTTCCTTTGCCCAACATATAATCTCCGTTCATCGGTCCAGAGTTTGGCCTATCTTTACCCAACATAGGTTTTGAGGAAGCCTCCACAAAAAAGCTTACTTGGTCTATGGATTCTAATGGCAATTTGGCCCAATCAAAATTGTATTCGAAATAACCTGAGCCTGCCCCATTGACTTTATTTCCCAAAACACCTGACCACTGCTTTTTAGACCATTCTGCTTTTGAAATTTTATCCACAGGAACCGTCAGTAAAACCTGCTTGGGTGTTACGTTAATTTTCCCTTGCTCGACAATCAAAGAAACAAAGTTCTGGTGCAACACATGTCCATTGCCATCCTCCAATTTCAATATCAACGTGTTTAAGGATTTCTCCTCTGGCAAAGTTATTTCTAATGTATCCAAGGCTTTGACTGACCATGGAGTCCAAACAATTTGCTTAGATTTAGACCACCAATTTTTCTTCTCTCCCAACGCATTTTGTCCAGAAAATTCCATTTTTAACACAAGCTCTTTGGGTAAGTCTGTGCCGCCAATTAATGCTGATAAGGTTAAAGGGATTTTTAATTTTTGACCTCCATTTCCAGCCCAAGCAATTTCCTGGCCTGTCGACAAGTAAAAAGGCCCATGCAGATCTTTCAATGTCATCCCGGGAGCAATAGCGCCTAATCCCGTTTCCTTTTCCGTACGATCAAATCGATAATACCCGTTCCACTCGTTAATGACATCGTGGTGTTCCGTGTATAACCAACCGGCCATTTTGGGGAAATTACGGAATGAGTTCATCGCTTTATGGTAATCCCAGGTATAATCCACATCACCTGAGCTTCCATCATAGCCCCATACGTTTCCAAATTCCGAATTAATCATCGGTTGGTTCCCCTGCTTATATCCTTTTTCAAAATTCCAAGTACTCCCCGGAAAGGTATTGTCCGATTGCTCCTTGTTGAACTTATCCCATTCGTAGCCAGGTAAATATGAATGCCATGAGTGAATATCCGTTTCTGTGTGTCCCTTTCCGCAACAAATAGAATTATCCTCTACTAATCGAGTTGGGTCTAAGGATTTAGCTTTTTTGTATACGTCCACCACCCACTTTTGTGTCTCAGGGGCATATACTCTGCTCTTTTTGCCGTCAACCATAACGTCAGAAAGCAAACCCCAAGTCTCATTAAAGGTAATCCAAGAAAAAATAGATGGATGGTTAAAATCTCTACGAACCATTTGCTCCAGGGTATACTCTGTTTCCTTTTGCATGTCTGCATCGGGTGGACCCCAAGAATTAGGAACATCCGCCATGACTAATAAACCTAATTTATCAGCCCAATACAGTTTTCTAGGCACTTCAATCTTAACATGCGTACGAATTCCATTCAAGCCAATTCGCTTACTGCGCATGATTTCCTCGCGCATAAAA
>CANKVC010000043.1 GCA_947486835.1 Cytophagaceae bacterium
TAAGCAAGGAACTCCAGCATCTATTTTACAAGCGGGAGACAAATTTGACTTTGACGATTATGGAACTGGTGGCCAGAACGTTGATGTGGAAAATGAGGTAGTCCGATTTGCTAAATTAGTCGATCTATACAAAAATGGTGGCCCTTCTGAAAAAGATTTTGCCATCCCCGCATACCAAAGAAATAAGGTGCCTTTATATGATTTGAGGACAGTTCCTCAAGATCGCTGGATTGAATTAGCGCTTTATGAAGATTAGAATTCGCCAACCTTTTTAACGGTTTCGCGGATTAACTCTTCGCTAGCATACATAATTTCAAATTCGGATATACCTGGAATTCCGCCCATGGAAATGTTCGGTCGCCTATACTCCATTTGGGAATCTTTCATGGCCCGGGCACTTAAATGAATGGCATCTACGCCAATTTGCAAGAATTCCTGGCAATTATCAGGATGAACTCCACTACCCGCCATAATTTCAATACGAGAATTTGACGCTTGGACCATTTCGGCAATATTTAAAATACCATCAAGCGCTTTATCTCGCTGACCCGAAGTTAATATCCGCGTAAATCCCAATGAAATCAACGCCTCCATGATTAATAGCGGTTCTTTAGAAACATCGATCGCCCGGTGAAATGTTAAAGGTATCGTTCCGGTCGCCTTACGAATTCGTTCCATAAATGCATAATCTATTTCACCATTTGGAAGCAAAGCACCTAATACAAGGCCATGAGCCCCTGATTCGATTAATGCAATGGCTTCCGCTTCCATCGTATCTTTTTCATAGGAGTCGTAGCAGAAATCTCCTCCGCGGGGCCTGAGCATTGCATGAACTTCTATGTTGGTTTGCGCCAATACTTGGCTCAATAAACCCCCTGATGGAGTTGTTCCCCCCTCCCATGGTGACGCACACAATTCGACACGATTTGCACCTGCACGATCAGCAGCTATGCAAGAAATGTATGAATAGGCACAAACTTCTACTTGTACACCTGGATTTTTCTTCATATTTATGTCTCAAATTGGGCCAATTTGGCACTTATTTTATATTTATTTAAAATTTAAAAAATAAATCTTTTATAAATATTTTTTTATTTTACTTTTGCAAACCGAAGCGAAGTAATTTCAATTCGGAATACAAAATTTAGAAATATTTTTCAATAATAAGTTTTAAGCAAAAATTTATATCCTATGTATTGGACACTAGAACTAGCCTCCTATTTAGAAGATGCCCCTTGGCCTGCTTCAAAAGATGAATTAATTGATTTTGCCATCCGTACAGGATCTCCTTTAGAGGTGGTTGAAAATCTACAAGAATTAGAAGATGATGGACAACCTTTCGAAAGTATCGAAGAAATTTGGCCTGATTATCCTACCAAAGACGATTTCTTCTTTAATGAAGATGAGTATTAAGAAATAGAGGCGAAAGCCTCTTTTTTTTTGTCCTCAAGTTTCCTGCCCAATGCCTCATCACGCAAACCAATACCCCAGCGCCGATTTACCACATCATCCCAGCAAGTTGCCATTTCATGTTTTTTCAAATAATCAATTTCCCCTTGCAAGTAAGGGAGGCCGTCCAACAGTAACTCAGTGCCTTTCGGTATATTCTGACAAAATTCAATTACCCTCGGGGCCAATGAACCATAGGTTTCATATAAATGTCTACGTGTTTCTGAAGTCAAAATCTTCGAATTAAGAAATAGGTCCGCATCAAAATGTTCACCCCCCATGATCGGGTGGTTTTTAGTCAAACATGGAGATTTAGGAACATGTAAAACTTCCGCTTCTAAAATATCCAGGGTGTCCTCCGCCATGATTCGATAAGTGGTCCATTTGCCACCCATAATGCTAACTAATTTACTTCTTCGGTCCACCTCTACTTCATGATCACGAACGATTGATTTAGTGTCTGCTTGCATGGCAGTCTGAAGTTGAACTTGCAATAAAGGTCTTAGACCAACAAACCCCGCTTTTATATCAGACGGGCTCGCTTTTTCCAAGGCAAATCGATTGAAATATTCAAGCAAATAAGTCTTCTCTTCTTCAAAAATAATGGGGTTTTCAGATAACTTATCCGCATCGTCCGTCGTACCTACCAAGACATATCCACGCCAAGGCAATAAAAAGACAACACGTCCATCATCCGTTTTGGGGATCAACAAAGCCGTATCACCAGGCCAAAATTTCTTTTCTAAAACAATGTGAGCACCCCGACTCACTTTCATTCGTTCTTGGAGGTTTGGATTAGCCAACTTCCTGATTTTATCAGTAAAGGGACCCGTCGCATTCACGACAGCACGAACATTGAATTGGAATTCTTTATTCCCAATTAAATCCTTTACAAGAACTTCCTTAATTTTTAAGCTTTTATGGCTACACGTAAACGAACTAAGTTCTGTGTAATTCAAAACGGTGGCCCCTAACCTTTCCGCCTCCTGTAAAATAGATAAGGCATACCGAGAATCATTCATTTGGCCATCGTAGTACAAAATACCACCGACAATTTTTTTCAAATTTAACGCAGGAACCTCTTTTTGAATTTCTTTTTTATTCAATCCGCGCGAATCCTTCAAATTTGTCGCACCCGCTATTTTATCATACAACCACATCCCAATCCGATAATAAGCACGGTCAAACCAAGAATAACATGGGGTCAATAATGCTAAGGGGTGTGCCAAATGAGGTGCATTTTGAAGCATGATTTTTCGTTCATGAAGCGCTTTGTAGACCATTTTAAATTGTTGCCAATCCAAATTTTTAACGGCCTGCTCCAAATAGCGAACTCCTCCATGCACTAATTTGGTTGATTTAGAGGAGGTTTGCGAGGCAAAATCACCCCTTTCAATGACAATCACTTTATATCCACGTAACGTTGCGTCTAAAGCAACTCCGGCTCCCGTAGCCCCGCCACCGATCACGCAAATATCATATGAATCGGCTAATTTTTTAAATTGTGCTTGGCGGCTGAATGACATCGATTAATTTAATTTCAAATAAATAATAGGCAAATTACTAATATCAGATAAAATAAAACGCAAAAGATTCCATTAATATTGATATAAATGGAAGAGATTTTATAATTTTGCAGTCCTTTGAGTTAGCTACCTAAAATATTGTAGCTGCTTGAAATTAAAAGAGCATTAAATTAGATTCTAGTAACAGGATTATTATGGCAAAGAAAGAAAAAAAAGATGTAATGGAAATCATTGAAAGTCCAGAGGCGCTTCAGCAAGAAGTTTCAAAAGTGACTGGATTTTTTGAAGAAAATAAATCAACCACATTAGGAGCGGGTATAGTTTTAATCGCAATTTTAGCTGGATTTTTTGGTTTCCAATGGTATAAAAATTCTCAGGATGTGGAGGGTGAAAAGAAATTATACAAAGCTGTATATGCATTTGAATCTGATTCATTATCTGCAGCCGCGAAAGAAATGGCCAAGATCTCTGATGAATTTGGGGGTAACACACAGAATTTATCTGATTTATATTTAGGAATAACTTTGTTGAAACAAGGTAAATATGACCAAGCCATTGAAAAATTAAAGAACTTCAGCAGTTCAGATTTATTAGTTCAGGCTCGTGCTTATTCTTTAGTTGGGGATGCTTACGCAGAAAAAAAATCTTTTGGAGAAGCGATTGAGTATTATCAAAAAGCGGCTGATTACAAACCAAACAAGTTTTTCACTCCTACCTATTTGTTAAAATTAGCACTTGCTTTTGAAGCAAATAAACAAGGAAAAGAAGCGTTAGATGCCTATTCGCAAATCACGGATAAATTCCCTGAATCAGCTGAATCAATACCTGCAAAAAAATACAAAGCGCTTATAGAAAGCTCTATCTCTGAATAAAAAAATATGTAATGATGTTTTAAGGGATAGGAGCAAACGCTTTTATCCCTTATTATTTTAATCCCATAAGCATGTCATCTGCAAATAAAAATTTAAGTGAATTTCAAACCAATGAATTACCCGAAATTCAACATAAAAAGTTTGCCATTTTAGTTTCTGAATGGAACGAGGAGGTGACTAATGCCTTATATTCAGGAGCTTATGAGACGCTATTAAAACATGGGGCACAGGAAAAAAATATCATCACCCAAACAGTTCCCGGAAGTTTTGAATTGACCTTAGGCGCTCAAAAAATGGCTCAAAAACCAGAAGTTGACGCAGTCATTTGTTTGGGATGTGTAATTCAGGGCGAAACAAAGCACTTTGATTTTATTTGCCACGCGGTTGCCCAAGGGATCACAGATGTAAGCATTAAATTTAATAAACCTGTCATTTTTGGTGTATTAACCCCAAATACGCAGGAACAAGCGATGGATCGAACAGGTGGAAAACATGGAAATAAAGGAGATGAAGCGGCTATTACAGCCATAAAAATGTTAGCTTTTTAATTATTACGATATGCAAGTTTGGAAATTTGGAGGAACTTCCGTTGGGAAGCCCGAGAGAATGAAATCGATACGCCAACTGATCACCGAGGATGGCCAACCGAAAGTTGTGGTGCTATCAGCCTTATCAGGTACCACTAATGCATTGTTATCCATCACAGAGTCAGTAATTTCTAATAATATCGCTGAAGCGGAAGCTAAGGCGACTTTTCTAAAAGACCACTATGATTCATTTATTCGTGAATTATATCTGACAGAAAAGGGCTTGAACGCTGGCCAAGAAATTATCAACCGTGAGTTTGATTATATTCAAAAGCTGATTGGCACCACGCCATATTCCAACAAAGAAGAAAAGGAAATGGTGGCTTTAGGTGAATTACTATCGACCCAGATTTTTGAAGCGTATCTTCAAGAAGAGGGTGTTGATTCATTGCTTTTGCCGGCCCTTGATTTCATGGTGATCGACGAAGACAATGAGCCCATCATGTGGAAAATCGAAAAAAATATTGCAGAAATATTAGCTCCACACAAAGGAAAACAAATTTTTATCACCCAAGGATTTATTTGTAGAAACCCGTCTGGGGAAGTTGACAATTTAAAGCGTGGAGGGTCCGATTATACCGCATCACTTATTGGCGGAGCCATTCAGGCCGAGGAGGTACAAATATGGACCGACATCGACGGGATGCATAATAATGACCCTAGAATCGTTAAAAATACATTTCCAATCCGTGAATTATCTTTTGCAGAAGCGGCAGAACTAGCTTACTTTGGGGCAAAAATTCTTCATCCAAGCACCATTACTCCGGCTAAAATGAAAGGAGTTCCCGTGCGATTAAAAAACACGATGGAGCCCACGGCATTTGGTACGTTGATTTCTGAAAAATCGACTGATATTGAAATTAAAGCTATTGCAGCTAAAGATAATATTACAGCCATTTACATTCATTCCACCCGAATGTTAAATGCCTATGGATTTTTAAAACGCGTGTTTGAAGTGTTTGAAAAATACAAAACACCGGTGGACATGATTACGACTTCTGAAGTTTCTGTTTCAGTGACCATCGACCAAACGACTCATTTAGATGCCATCATGAGTGATTTAAGGGAATTTGCCGAATTAGAAAACCCGGATAAAGACCAAGTGATTATCTGCATCGTGGGGAATTTCTGGGCAGATAAAGAAGGAATTGCCATTAAAGTATTGGACGCAATTAAAAGTATTCCAATCCGAATGATCTCTTATGGTGCATCCGAACATAATATTTCTTTACTTGTAGATGCAAAGCATAAAAATGATGCCTTAAATGCATTAAACGACGGACTTTTTAAAAAATAAATTATGTTAACCATTCCTTTCATTCGGGCAAATTCAGAAATCACCATACAGGGATTGACAAAAAAGCATGTGGCAAATGCATCCGAAATTGTCGGTCAATTGATTGCCATGGATGACCAACGCAAAAGCTTATTGCAACAAGCTGAATCCGCATTGGAAACATCAAATGCAGCGGCAAAGGAAATAGGTTCACTCATGCAATCGGGCCAAAAAGAATTGGCAGAAGGTAAACGGGCAGAAACAGCCGCTTTAAAAGGAACCATAAAAGAAAAAGAAGAGGCGGCAAAGGCGGCAGAAAAACAAATGCTCGACTTATTAGTCACGCTACCCAATCTCCCACATAGCTCCGTTCCAGAAGGAAAAACAGCAGAAGAGAACGAGGTGGTTTTGACTTGGGGCTCATTGCCCAAGATGCAAGCTGACGCCCAGCCTCATTGGGACTTAATTAAAAAATATGACATCATTGATTTTGATTTAGGTAATAAAATTACGGGTGCAGGCTTCCCTGTTTACAAGGGAAAGGGCGCTAGGTTACAAAGAGCATTAATTAATTTTTTCTTAGACGAGGCCATTAAAGTAGGCTATTACGAAATCCAACCTCCCATTTTAATTAATGAGGATTCGGGTTTTGGAACAGGCCAATTGCCAGATAAGGAAGGTCAAATGTACGTAACGAAAGAGGAAGGACTTTTTTTAATTCCTACGGCAGAGGTGCCCATTACCAATTTATACCGTGATGTCATCGTCAATGAAAAAGAGTTGCCCATCAAAAACGTAGGTCATACACCATGTTTTCGTCGCGAGGCAGGATCTTGGGGAGCACATGTGCGCGGCCTAAACCGATTGCATCAATTCGACAAAATTGAAATTGTTCAAATCCACAAACCTGAAACTTCTTATCAGGCATTAGAAGAAATGTCATTGCATGTTCAAGGCTTATTGCAAAAACTCGATCTGCATTACCGAGTTTTAAGACTTTGCGGGGGCGACATGGGTTTTGCTTCAGCACTAACCTATGATATGGAAGTTTGGTCAGGCGCTCAAAATCGCTGGCTAGAGGTAAGTTCGGTCTCCAACTTTGAAACGTTCCAAGCAAACCGTTTAAAATTGCGAACCAAAGTAGATGGCAAATCGATTCTTTGTCACACCTTAAATGGTTCGGCTTTAGCACTTCCTAGAATTGTAGCTGCTTTACTGGAGAATAATCAAGGTCCGGACGGTATTAAAATTCCTGAAATTCTGGTTCCTTATACTGGATTTACACACATTAATTAATTCCTTCTACGCTCAGTCTGAATCCCTCACCATGCAAATTGATGAGATGGACAGATGAATCATCCTTTAAGATTTTCCGCAATTTAGTCATGTAGACATCCATACTGCGTGCGTTAAAATAGGTATCATCGCCCCAAATTAATTTTAAGGCAAAACTCCGACTAACCGGTTGGCCCAAATTTTCACAGAGCAGTTTCATCAAATCATTTTCCTTAGGCGTTAATTTCAGATCAACCGCCCCCAGCGATAAGCGCATTTTGTTCGGATAAAAAATATACTGCCCCAGATGTATTTGTTCCGCCAAAGTTGGCAATGTTTTACCCGTATCTGTACGACGTAAAACAGCGTGAATGCGGGCCAACAAAACTTCCATGGAAAATGGTTTTGTTAAATAATCATCGGCCCCTATTTTGAATCCCTGCAAAGTGTCTGCTTCCATCGCCTTTGCCGTTAAAAAAATGATCGCTACTTGGCGGTGATTCGCTCGTATATCTTTAGCTAAGGAAAAACCATCTTTTTTGGGCATCATGACGTCCAACAAACATAAATCAAATTGGCCGTCGACAAAATAGCCAAGCGCTTGGTCCCCATTTTGCGCCCAAGTAACTTCAAATCCCTTTTTCTTTAAAAATTCTGATAACAATAATCCTAAATTGGGATCATCCTCGGCCAACAAAATTCTCGGTTGATGATTAACTTCCATAAGGCAACGAAATGATGAATGTACTTCCAGCACCTATGGTACTTTCTACTTTAACTTTTCCTCCATGAGCATCCACAATCTTTTTAACATAGCTAAGGCCTAAACCAAAACCCTTGACGTTATGAATATTGCCCGTAGGCACTCGATAAAAAGGCTCAAAAACAGATTCAAGAACACTTTTTTCCATTCCAATTCCCTGATCTTTTATTTTGATGACACACTGACCATCATGGGATTCCGTTTGAATTTCCACATGTAATTGGTTCGAACTATACTTGATTGCATTGTCCAATAAATTATGAATCACATTGGAAATATGTACCTCATCTAATGCCAAAAGAGAAGGATTAGCATCTAAATTCAAAATTAAAGTTCCCTGATTTTTATGTATGATCGGATTGATATTATCGGCTACGTGCTGAATCAACATATGAATATCAAGTTCTTTTTTCTTTAAAATAATTTCCTCTTTTTCCATTTGAGCGGTCTGTAAAACGCGCTCTACTTGATTGCCTAATCGAATATTTTCTTCTTTAATGATTCCTAAATAACGTAGAATCGTTTCATTTTTAGCAATAGCACTTTCCTCTTGAATTAATTGGGTCGCCAGAGAGATCGTAGAAATAGGTGTCTTGAACTCATGCGTCATGTTATTGATAAAATCATTCTTCACCTCCGCCAATTTCTTCTGTTTTAAAATGGTATTAACTGCGATATAAAAACAACCGATCATGATCATCAATAATAATGCTGAGCCCAAAAAACTAAAACCCATCATCTGCCAAATAAACTCCTGCTGTCCTGGGAAATAAACCTGTAACAACTGGTTTGAATTTTTCAAATCATTGGGAAAAAGCGGAGTAAAAAAGGTCGCTGATTGAATTTCTGGATTCTTCAAAATAGGTGAAGAAGCGTACACATATTGACTCTTTTTTTGATTCGAGCCTATTCCGAAAACGTATTTTAAATCAATATTTTTACCTTTCAACTCACGGGCCAATAAACTATCGATGTACTTAGGAGCTACTCGCTGTTCAATTGGCCGCTCTTTAAAAAGGAAATCAGCAAAAACCTCTTTAGCCATTTCTGTTTTCTGAAGGACTTTTTGCAATGCCCGTTTTTCATCCTCGACTTTTTTTGAAGCAATTTTATTTTGTTTTTTTAGATCTGAAAAAGTTTTTTCAGTAGCTATTTTATTTTCTAATTGCCTTCTATTCAATCGATTTAACATTCTATTCTTATTCGGTCGATTAAATTCATTCAATGATTTGGGTCTTGGGCCACCAAAAATTTCATTTAATTGTTGCTCCTCTCTTAACCTTCGATTAAGTTCATTTTGTCCCCCATTGACCTGGTATTCTTCCGTTATTTCGGCAATTTGGCCATTCGGTAAAACAAAAGACTTGCGCACATAGACGATATCGTTAGGTATTTCCAATTGGAATTGCCTTTGTAATTCACGATTCAATAAATGATCTGGAGAAAAATTGTCCGCTAATTGTTCGGAATTTGATGCCTCTACACGGTCCTTTTGAGGTAATTTTGCTTTCCTCTTTGCTTTCAATTCCAAAGCCATCGATGCTAATTTATCTTGTTGGCCTTGTAAATCCCTTTGCTTTTGAGCCAAAATAATTAATTCCTGCTTTTCCAGTTTACGAACCACTTGTTCTAAAGAACCACGAACATCTGAAGAAAATTGTTCCTTCTTTGTTTCCATCATAAAGCCTAGCCAATAAGCCTGAAATGCCACTAAGCCAAGCAAGGCAAAGGACATAAGACTTATTATCAAGGTGATTTTCTTCTTTGTCATGGTTTTTACGAGTTTGCAAATTTAAAACTTTAATGCTATGAAAAATAAGTTGGGCCCCAACTTAACATTTCTTAACATTTTTGAATTAAAAGGATTTCGTATGTTTGCGCCACAACAAAAACAAAAATGTATGAAAAACTTATTGTTAACCTCACTAATAACTTTGCTAGGCATCAGTTCATTTGCCCAGGAAGCTAAAAAAGAAGCTACGATAAAAATTGTAGTTATTGAGAATGGAAAAGAAAAAGTCATTGAAAGAAAATACTCCGACATCCAAAAGGCGGACGCTGAGATTAAAAAATTATCTGATTCATTAGATTTGAAAATATCTACAAGCGGAGGTAAGAATAAAATTGTTCGGATAGAGGTCAATAAAGATGATCGTCGCGGCGGACGACCTCAAATGGAGGCCCGAGAGGGAAAAGAACTGATGATCCGAGAAGGAAAAGAGTTAAATATCATTACGGAAGATTTCAAAGGTGATTTGGGACCCGGTGGTCCTGGTGCAGGAAGAATGATTATCCGAAGAATGAACAAAGGTGGAAATCCTGCGGACGTTTTAATATTACGAGATAATGATTCCATCAATCCAAACATGGGTCCAAGAAGAAATTTTGGCATGCAAGGTCATCCGCCAATCGGAAAATTCATGAAAGACAGAAAAAGAATGAGAGGTGGAATGGCATTTGGAAGAATGGGTGGCAGAAACAAAATGAAAATTGAGCATCAAAATAATGGCTCAAAAACAATTAATGGTTTAATTTCCTACCCAAATAAACCCTTCAATGGAAAATTAAATGTTCGCTTTAAGGCGCCTGAAAAGGGAAATGTAACTATTTCTGTGACCGATGTAAATGGAAAGGAAATTGCTTCTGAACAAATAAAGGACTTTTCCGGTTTATACCTAGGACAGATCGATGTAAAGAAATCCGGTGCCGGTGTATATTTTGTCCGAGTAACTCAATCTAACGATGGAGCGGTTCGTAGAGTTCAAGTAGATTAATATTCAATTCGCCTAATTTTGAAAATTAAACGTCGGGATAACCCCGACGTTTTTTTATTTAATAGGTACCCACAAAATAGCATCGGCAGGAACTAATCCATTAGCTCCTTTGGAATATACAATGGCCTCCGCCCTATTTTTAGTTTTAAAATCAAAATCGCCTAGGGAAATCCATTCCCCTTTTAAAGTACTTTTAGATTCATCCAATTTAACTTGGACCGTCAATTTTTTTGAACCTTGCTTGATGTCCCAATTAAAAATAGTGCTGTTATTCTCCAAGTTTGGCAAGTAAAAATACAGGGTATACTTTCCACTCAACAGATCCGGCGATTTGAAAACAACTTTGGTATTTTGATCGGCTGATGGGCTTGCCAACAATAATGAAGAGCCATAACAACCTTTTTTGTTCATTTCTTTGGTCCAGTTTCCAACGGCCTCTACTTGGGAAATTTGTGCGTCATCAATCAAAATCTCGGGTTTACTTCCGTCCAACAAGGGATTTTGATTTAAAATTTGTTGGATATCGCTTACCTTAACTTCTTGAACAGCCCCAGCATTTTTAATGGCTTGAACAGCGGCAACAGCGGCCGTTTGGCCTAATACCATAAATACCGGCTCCATCCGAATCGAACCATAGGCAATGTGACTGGCAGATAAACAAACGGGGACAATCAAGTTGGTACATTCAGCACGTTTAGGAACTAAAGCGCCGTATCCGATCGGGTATGGACCAAATCCACCTGCCTGCACATCTCCCTCATTTTTGACCATATCGACCCCATTAATTTTGACAACAAGGCGTTGGCAATTATGTGAATCCATCGTATACGCTGCCATACCAATCGGATTCTTGGCAATAGTCTTTCCTTCACAATGCGCCTGAGTCATGACTTCCTCGCCAATCATTCGTCTGGCTTCGCGGACATACATTTGAGGCGACCAATTTCCATTGTTTATGTATTCGTCTTTGGGGTAGCCATAGGTCAACATCTCCTTTCTTAAATGGATAGGGACCCTTGGATCATGCCCTAAAAAATACAGAAACGATTGATTATATAGTTGATGCTTCAAAAAAATCTGCTTCCGCTTTTCTGGCGAAGCCTCAGCAAAATCATCGCTCTCCCCAATCATATCGGTAGAAAATGGCCCTGAATTATTAATGTCCGTTTTGCGGTGAGGCATCGGCTGCAAATGCATTAATAACCAATTTAATTCATGCGGCTTCTTCACTTCAATGTACCTTAATAAAAGCTCAAACTGAGTTGAATCATACCCTAAGGGTCTAGTAATGGGAATTTGATTTTCAACACTATCGGTCAAACAGATTCGAAAATTATAAGCCTGTGTATGTGAATCACCTGAACCTTTTGCCGCCAAAGGCTGAGGGCTAATTCCCCAAAGCAAGCCACTCGATGGATTTCCTTTCACTCGGTATGGATCCACAAAATCAGGAAATTGGTGTTTATCTAGCGAATGAACCCCATTCCAAGTCTCCCCATAGATTTGATTGGATTCGCGGCCCACGGTATAACTAACTCCCGCCATCGCCATCAAATCGCCTTCATAGGTACAATCGATGAATTGTTTTCCTCGAACTATTTTGATGCCCGAGGGAGTCTGAATTTCCAAAGTACGAATGACTGTCCCATTTTTGACCACTTTTTTCAACACAGATTGATACCAAATATTTAATTTAACTGCTTTGACATAATCTTCAAAAACAGACCGAGCCACACTAGGTTCAAAGGTCCATTTTTCAAATGACCCATATCGTTTCCCTATTCGACGGTAATAATCTCTAGCCAAACCCGTTACGGCAAATTTATTTCCAATATCAGTAAAGCCCAAGCCACCAGAAGTCAGGCCTCCAAGGTGATTGGAGGGTTCAATGATTAACGCATTTTTTCCCAACTTTTTAGCTGAATAACCCGCAATGACCCCAGCTGATGTCCCCCCATAAATAATGACATCATAGTCCATGATGGGGACCGACTGGGCAAAAAGAGAAGAAAAAGAAGTAAGAAACATTAGCAAGCCAAGGAGGCCTTTTTTGCTTTCTGAGATTGCGTGTTTCACAGCGCGGGCCGTTAAGGCCATGAAAGTTAGGGAAGGATTTTGATTGCCGACGGTCGTCATACAGGCACCATCCGTCACAAAAACATTTTTACAAGCGTGCATTTGGTTGTATTTATTTAACATGGAAGTTTTGGGATCTTTGCCCATTCTAACACCCCCCATTTCATGAATATCTAAGCCTGGATTTTGATGCGTATCCCAAGTGGAAATATTTTTCCCGCCTGATATTTCTAACATCTCTCTGGCTTGTTGGTGAAAATCTGTAAACATTTTAACATCATTGTCCGTGTATCCGATGGAAGTAACTAATTGAGGAATGCCCCAAGCGTCTTTTTTAAGAGGGTCTAATTTGACATGATTTTCAAATATCGGTACGGTCTCCCCTTGCATCATCATGAAGATATGCCAAGGTCCTGGCTTCGTAACTTTTTCTTTATAATCTTCCCCAAAACTTAATCCAGATTGATCCCGATTCCATCCGCCTCTAGCCGCTGAAAATGCAACCATATACCCCCCTAAAAAATCAGTGTCTCGTTGGTGTAAGTTCCTGAAAGTTGGCATAAATGCAGATGTAGGCCTCCTGCCTTTATAATATGAATCTTCAAATCCCTCAAAATCAGCCCCCGCGTTTCCACGGTAATTGTGAAAGGCAATGTAATGACCTAATACCCCGGAATCGTTTCCAAGGCCATTCGGAAAGCGATTGGATTTTGAATTCATTAAAATCAAATTCGTATTTAAAGTAGCAGCATTGACAAAAATAATTTTAGCAAAATACTCGCTCACTTCATTCGTTTGCGTGTCGATCACACGGACGCCAATCGCCTTTTGTTTTTTCTCATCATACAAGATGGATTCAACCGTAGAAAAAGGATTTAACGTTAGATTACCCGTTTTAGCTGCCGAGGGTAGCGTGGAAGAATTAGAACTGAAATAGGCTCCATAAGGGCAACCTCGATAACATAAATTTCGCGCTTGGCATTGGCCCCTTCCCTGCTCAATGTGCTGAGGTTCGGGTGAAGTTAAATGCGCGCAGCGTCCAATAATGACATGGCGATTCCCTTTATAGAATTCTTTCACACGGGATTGAACATGTTTTTCGACACAATTTAGTTCCCAAGGTTTCAAAAAATGACCGTCGGGCAAGCTAGAAATCCCATCTTTGTTTCCACTGATACCCACAAACTTTTCTACCTGAGTATAAAAAGGGGCGAGTTCTTGATAGGAAATGGGCCATTCAACAGCATATCCATCTCGCTTGGGTGCGTCAAATTCATATTGACTCCATCGCTGTGTTTGACGAGCCCAAATCAAGGATTTGCCACCTACTTGGTAACCACGTATCCAATCAAAAGGCTTTTCCTGAACGTAAGGATGCTTCTCGTCTTTAACAAAAAAATGCTCTGTCCCAGCATCGTAGGCATAACATTTACTAACGATGGGATTTGCTTCTCGTTTAGGAATCTTATTTCCGTGGGTAAATTCCCAAG
>CANKVC010000044.1 GCA_947486835.1 Cytophagaceae bacterium
AAGGTGAGGCCAAAGATGAATCTGGTAATTATGTCCTGTCTGGAACAAAGGACCCTTCTATTTTCGGAAAGGGAGATGGTTGGAAAGAAAAATTAAAACGATCACAAGCGGCTGGAGCCAAAGGATTGATTTTAATTTCAGCTAAGTCTGGCAAAGATTTTGGAAATGAATTGCGTCAACGCCAAATCATGATGAAGCGCTTTGGTAATGAGCGTATGGTCTTTACAGATCAAGCAGCTGCCGCAAATGAGGCTCCTGTATTAATGGTTTCTGCTGCCGTGGCTGCTGAAATTTTAGGAACGACTGAAACCGAATTATTAGCTTTCAAATCGGATTTGGCACGCCAGAAAAAATCAGTATCCTCTAAGTTTAAACCAGCGCCTATTAATTTAACGATTGAAAGAACTGAAAAGCCAGTTGACACATACAATGTGGTTGGTTTTTTAGAAGGCACAGATAAAAAAGAGGAGGTTGTCGTAATTACGGCTCATTATGATCACATTGGCGTTTCTGCCGATGGAAAAATTAATAATGGAGCCAATGATGATGGTTCCGGTACCGTAACGGTCATGCAAGTAGCGGAGGCCTTTGGTCGGGCTGCTGCGGCTGGCAACAAACCACGCAGAAGTATTTTATTTATGACGGTGACTGGGGAAGAAAAGGGATTGTTAGGTTCTGAATATTACTCAAATCACCCTTTGTTTCCATTGGAAAATACGGTTTGTGATTTAAATATTGACATGACGGGTCGCCGTGATGAGGGACATGAAGGAAAACCAGATTACATTTATGTGATTGGTTCTGATAAATTGTCATCTCAATTGCATGATGTGCTATTAGAGCAAAACAAAAATCACATGGGCTTGGATTTGGATTTTACATTTAATGATCCGAATGATCCAAATCGTTTTTATTACCGCTCAGATCATTACAATTTCGCCAAGAAAAAAATCCCGGTAGCCTTCTTCTTTAATGGGGTTCATGATGATTATCATATGCCAACGGACGACGTTGAAAAGATTGATTTTGACCAAGTTCAGAAAATAGGCCGATTGGTATTTTATATGGCTTGGGATATTACAAATCGCAATGAACGATTAAAGGTAGATTCAAATAAGCCTTAAAGAATTTCAATTTTTTAATGGATAGCGTTTGGCGAGAAATTGTCAAACGCTATTTTTTTCTATTCATATTTCATAAAATTCAATGGGCAAATCGTCCGGGTCAGCGATGAAAGTAAATTTCTTGCCCGTGAATTCATCGATACGAATGGGTTCTGAACTAATATTTTCGGAGCTTAATTGGCGTACTGTTTCCTCGATATCTTTCACTTGAAATGCAATGTGCCTTAATCCACAGGCCTCAGGCATTGAAGTTCTTTTAGGAGGATTGGGAAATGAAAATAGTTCGATGATGTACTGTTCACCGAGCGCCAAATCTAATTTGTATGAATCTCTGGCTTCTCGGTATACTTCTCGGACAACGCCAAGACCTAATTTTTCAGTATAGAATTTTTTCGAAATAGCGTAATCGCTGCAAATAATGGCAATATGGTGCACGGAGCTTATTCCTAAATTTCCCATGAATGAATTTAAAAAAGGTTGATTTTAAATTAAAAAGGATAAATAATTTCCTTTTGTTTTTCCTTGTCGATTAGCATTTTCGAGTCTGAACTTCTTAGTTTTTCCCCTAATTTTTTGGCTAAAAATTGGCCTTTTTCTGGAAGAGAGGTAAATAAATTATTTTTCTCTGATAGGTCGGTGCGGGTATTATACAATTCAAAATGTTGGTCTTTGTGGAAAAATATAAGTTTCCAGTTTCCTTGACGAATGGCGCTAAAGGGTTGGATATCCGGTGATCCATTGGTCCTCATATGTGGATGATGCCAGGTAAAAAATCGATTTTGATTCGAATTTTTACCTTGAATGATGGGCACTAACGAAAGACCATCCACATGCTGGATTTTACTCTTTGGTTTAATGTTGGTTAGTTGGAGTATACTTGGAAAAACATCATCTACAATAATATTTTCGTGATTGATGCTTCCTTTTTTTCCTAGGCCTGATACCACAAAAGGAATTCTCAATCCCCCTTCATAACCAGAAGTTTTACCACTTCTCAGTGGAGTATTGTAGGTATTTCTCCCATTTTTGCCTCTACCCACATCGGTCAGTCCACCGTTGTCCGAAAGGAATACGATCACGGTATTTTCGGTTAATTTATTTTTATCTAAATAATCGATCCAGTCGCCTAAGCTCTTGTCCATTCCTTCTACCAAAGACGCGTATTTAGCTTCTGTGCTATCAATTCCAAGGTCATAATAATGTTGGACAAATCGCTTATCAGGTTGGATAGGCGTGTGAACGGCATAATTTGAAAACAGTAAAAAGAATGGTTTGGGATGAATTAAAACTGAATCCATCACGCGCATCGTTTCTTGTGTTAAAGCTTCTGTTAGGTGAATATCTTTTCCCCAAAAGCGATTGAGATGCGGTACGGCTCGGATATCGTTAGGCGCCCCATTTGTTTTATTTCCAAAATTTTGCATTCCTGAATAGCTAGCGGGTTGGCCTGCTGCTGAACCCCCAATATTAATTTGAAACCCATGCAATTTCGGATTCTCGCCAGGACTTCCATAGGCACCAAAATGTGCTTTTCCTGCATGTATGGTGGCATATCCATTTTCTGACAGTAGGGTAGCAATGCTCGTCGCATGAATGCTATTTTTATTCTCGTATGGACTTAATCCATTCATATTCCAAGCGGGTACTTGAAATTTGAGATCACCACCCTCATCCGGGTTTTTATCTTTTTGGAATGTCCAAGAAGTTACCTTATGAGAAAGTGCATTCATTCCTGTGAGTAAGGAAACGCGTGTCGGAGTGCAGTTCTGATTCGCATACGCGTGGGTGAACTTAATTCCTCGGGCGGCTAATTTCTCCAAATTAGGTGTTCGATATAAGGAATTCCAAGGCGTTTTTTGATCGGCAAATGAGAGGGATAGATCTTGCCAACCGAGATCATCGACTAAAAAAATGAGAAAATTTTTGGATTTTGGTTTTTCGGCGAGCAGGGAAAAGCTGCATAAAAACGCACCTAGCAATAGTATTTTTCTCATCATTATTTCATGGGAGTTGAGTGCATGAGCTCCATTTGCCAACGACCTTTTTCTTTGCGCAAAATAGCTGATTCAAGCCATTTTATGGTTGCGTTTCTCGTTTTTGATGTTATTTCTGCTTTGTTTTTATAATAAACCCAAGCCCGATTTTTCTCTATTTTAGTCGTGATAAAATCAAATGAATTTTGCCTCAAATAACCTTCAGGTTTAGGCCTACTTATTTTGTTGGCCAGCGTGTCAATCGTCCAAATTTCTCCGTTTTCTAACAGAATAAATCCATCTAAAACTTCCGCTTTCATTTGAGGAATATTGGCCACACTTAATGCATCAAAAAACCGAGTGATTACTTGTTGGACTTCCACTTTCTCTGGCGTTTGGGCAAAAGAAAATTGGGTGAATAGTAGAAAGATTAGGGCTATTTTTTTCATTATAGCTTACTTGCTAAAAACCTTAGAATCTTGGGTAGCTTAATGTGATTGTTTATAGCATATAAACTCCCTCTTGTTCTCACTAGCTGTGCATTGTTCCCATTGAAGTTTTGTTCAGCTATTTGGCCTGTTTTAATATCAACTAAATTTCTTCTAATAAATAATTCCTTGGTCACCATATTGGAAAGCATAGGTGTGTAGTAAATGCAGTTCTCAAAATAATAATGGGTCACCTGTGAATACCTGGTGCTTTGAGGATCCTCTACGGGACTTCCTCCATGAATAATATTAGAAGACCAAATGAGTGCATCTCCTTTTTTAGCCAAAAACTTTTTCTTTTTATAGGAGCTCTTTTCCATTAAATCTTCCATAAAAGTCTCATACTCTGGATAGTTTTCATAGGAGGTATCCTCGGTCGTATTTTTAAAATCAGAAAAATTATATTCTGGATTCCGGTGTGAACCTGGATAATAAAACAAAGGACCATTGTCTTCCGTGATATCTTCCAAAGCAACCCACACACCACACATATATCTTGCGGGTAAGGAACTGAAATGTAAGGTGTCGGAATGTGCTTTTTGTTGGGTCCCAACTTTAAAATTTAGCGTTTGAAAGGGAACAGGCTCTCTTTCGTATAACATTTTTAGCGTGTCCATGATTTTAGGGTGACAAGCTAATTCTTTAACAGAATCAGAATATTGCCATAGATCTTGGATTCGAATATTATTTCTGAACGTCTGAATAGGGAAATTTTCATTAAACCCTTTATCATTCATTTCTGATTTTATTTGATCAATTAACTCATTTGTAAAAATATTAGAAAGCACGATGAAGCCATTTTCATAATATTCAGAAGCCAATTTTTTATCCTCTTCAGGTAAATTTTTAGTTTTAATGATATCCGAAAAAAATGGGGATTCGACCCAAGGTAAATTCATCTGAGACATATCAATTTCATTTTGAATAATTTCCAAATATAAGAGAATCCAATTATTTATTTAACTTAGATTTTCAAAACTTATTAACATGCAAAGACGCGACTTCCTACAATCTTCTCTTTTGGCCTCAGGTTTGACATCTATTTCTGGAGCTAATCCAATCATCGCCAAGCCGGCTTTAGAACCTAAAATAAAATTAAGCGTTTCCAGTTATTCGTATTGGCACTTTAAGGGAGAGCAATTTCCGATTGAAAAGGTCATAGACGATGCGGCTGCTTTGGGTTTAGAAGGGATAGATATTTTGCACCGACAAATGAAAAGTGAGGATAATGCCTATATGCAAAATATTAAAAAACATGCATTTCTGAACGGCATCGCCTTGACTTGCTTGTCGATTCATCAGGGATTTGTCACTCCAGATAAAGCTGAATTGAAAAAGCATGTGGATCATACGATTCATTGCATTGAATTAGCTTACAAGATGGGAATTCCTTGCTTGCGCTTAAATACGGGCCGTTGGAATACCATCAAATCGTTTGATGATTTAATGAAAAATAGGGGCATTGAACCAATTTTACCTGGCTATACCGAAGCCGATGGATATAAATGGTGCGTGGAAGGGATTCAACAATGTCTAGCTAAAGCTGAAGAATGTGGTGTATTACTCGCTTTGGAAAATCACTGGGGGCTGGGTTCTACTCCGGAAGGGATGTTAAAAATACACGAAACAGTCAATTCTCCATGGCTTGGTCTACTCATGGATACAGGAAATTTCTTGGAAGAACCTTACGATAAACTAGAGAAAATTGCTTCGAAAACAAGCTTTGTTCAAGCAAAAACGTATTACGGAGGTGGCGAATGGTATTCTCTTGAACTGGATTATAAACGTATCATTCAGATCTTAAAGAAGGTGAATTACCAAGGTTATATTTCTATTGAATTTGAGGGGAAAGAAGCTGCGTCAACAGGCGTTCGTAAAAGTGTGGAACTGCTTAGAAAGGCTTTGGCCTCATAAAGCGTTGATGATGTAGTTCGAAAACAGAATATTAATTTTTCCGGTTTTACTCACATTTTTTGGATTCTCAGGGGAAGCCGATCGATTAATATCTATAACAACTCCTTTGGGGATTTTGAATTTTTTCACATCCACGGAAAAGGTTAATTCATCTGGAAGACCATATTCTTTTTGTTTCCCATATTGGTAATCTGCAACCACGGTTCCATTCGTCCGAGTGGTAATTTGAGATTTCAAAATCAAAGCTTCGTCAGTGTCTACCCATATTTTAGCCAGCACAATTTCACCAGCGTCATTGCTGGGCAATAGGGTAATTGATTCCGTTTTGATTTTTTGTATTACCTCATAACCCGTGAAAATAGCGGAATAACTCGCTTTATTTTTCAGCATAATCGCCAAGTCTGTGAAGCCTTTTTTAGGTAAAATAGCAATCCCTTGCGTTTTCATTTTGATCTCATCCGGCTGCTTAAATTCTATTTTAGCTTTCACGGGGAGAATTTTAATTAAGGGAATATCGGATTTGATTCTGGCGTCTACGGTATAGTTTTTGACGCGGTTCATTTGGCTAATGACGGATGCGACGGTTTTGTTGGCATCTTGACCCAAAACCATATTGGACACACAAAGCAATATTAATAGTCGGAGCATCATGCGGTTATATCTTTTTTATTGAATACATAAATCGAAATGGAAATCAACAAAATATTGTGAATGAATAAAATTAAGATGGAGTTTTTGATGTCTTGAATCGGAAGCGGGTCTTCAAAAAACGAACGCCATGAGGCCATGTGCGTGGTCAGTAAAAATGGCCTAACAGAATCAAATATATGTACATCTAGCGTCCCAATGATGGTAAACAACAAAATAATGGACATGGTCGTCACGATAGGTCCTATCGAATTATCCGTAAAACATGACAGGCAAATGGACAAGGAACTGACGGTAAACAAGGCTAAAAAAGCGACTAAAAAGCCACCCAGATAACGCCAATTGACATCCGCCTCTTGCAAAATCACCAATCCGTCGCTATTCAAAACCATTAAATCGCCAGAGCCAAATAACAATTTCCCCATGATGACCGACATAAATCCCAGCCAAACAATCACAATTAAGGTATAAATTCCACCCGCAATAAATTTCGAGAGGAGCAATTGGGTTCTGGAAATCGGTTGGGTTAAGAGCATGCGAATGGTTCCCATGGCGGCTTCTCCAGAAACTAAATCGCCCGTCACAAGCGCGATCAATAATGGAATTTGGACAATCAACATTTGAAGAATGATGAAGGCAACTAAGTTTCCATTTAATACATTTCCTTCAAAACTTAGCGTCTGTTCAAAAGACGAGGTGACAAACGAAATGATCGACATGCCATCTGATTTTAAGGCAAATAAGATAACGCCCACTAAAACGGTTATTGCCGCAATCCCCAAATAACTTCTTGGCTTAAGAGCGATTTTTATCACTTCATTATATATGCTTTTGATGAAAATCATGCGTTAACCATTTTAATGAAATAATCCTCTAATTTTCGTTTCGCTTCGATCGAAAAAATTCCAATCCCTGCATTGACAAGGTCTTTGTTTAACTCACTAATCTTCGATTTTTCCAAAGGTAATTCAATGCTCGTCTCATTGATGTCCGTTATGTGGATGTTTGGATATTGAGACATGATCAACGCTTTCGATTTATCTTTATCAGAAACCTCTATCCTGACCACCAAATCTTCGTTGTTCATTAATGCCTTTACATCCCCTTCCACCACCGAAACTCCTTTGTTGATAATCACCATGCGGTTGCAAATGATTTCTATTTCGGCCAAATTATGAGAGGAAAGGATAACGGTTTTATGCTGTTCGTTTTTTAAACGCAGGATTAAATTTCGGATGTCAATGATCCCTTGGGGATCTAATCCGGTGGTGGGTTCATCTAAGACAATCAGATCCGGATTGTGTAATAATGTCTGCGCGATGCCCAACCTTTGCTTCATTCCGTGCGAGAAACTTGAGAATTTATCTTGTTCTCGGCCCCCAAGTCCTACAAAATCGAGCATCTTATAAATTTCTTTTTTGCCAACGGACACGCGGGAAAGCCTTGAAAAAATCTCTAAATTTTTATATGCGGATAGGTATTTATAAAAATCGGGCTTTTCAATAATGCTTCCGGTCCGGGATAAAATCTCATTTCGATCAGTGAAAATGGATTTTCCAAAGATTTTAATGGTACCCGAGTCGGGTTTAATGAGGGAAAGCATGCATCTGATCGTCGTACTTTTTCCTGCTCCATTAGGACCTAAAAAACCATAAACATCTCCTTGGTTGACATGAAAACTAACATCTTTGACCGCCTCAAACAAGCCAAATTTTTTAGCAATGGATTTTATTTCAATGATTTTTTCTGACATACTTAGGGAAAGGTAAATTTATAAACTCTAATCGCTGGAAAAGGTTCAATCTTTTAAAGGAAATCATCACGCCTCGGGCTGAATACGTCAATTAATTCACCCTCCTCCAAGCATACCGCCCCATGAATTTCCCCAGTGGGGACAAAATAGACATCACCCGCCTTTAAAATTGACTTTTCCGCTCCAATCGAAATTTCAAATTTACCTTTTGAAACGTAGGACGCTTGGGTATGCGGATGGTGATGCAAGGTTCCAATGGCATGTTGGTCAAAACCCACTTTCACAATCATCATGGATTCATTTTGTGCCATTACTTTCCTTCTAATTCCGTCTCCTAATTCTAACCAATCAACTAATGAGTCCTCTATGAGTTTTTCTGATTTCATTATAAAATTTATTTTGAAGGAATTAGGTCTGATTTTGCCAAAAATGCATTCAATTCTTTAATATTTATTTAAATTCGTTTTTAAAGAATAATAGGTCTTGTTGATTTTAAATTTTATTCGACAAACCATTTTAAATTTCCTTTTGAATGCAAGATAATTCAAGCGAAAGTGACAATCAAGCACATTTGAAAAAAGTACTTAGTCCTTTAATGTTATGGGGACTCGGGGTGGGTTATGTCATTTCGGGCATGTATTTCGGTTGGAATTTAGGTTTAAAAGAAGGTGGAACGCTGGGTTTGGCCATTGCCACCGGCATTGTCATTGTGCTCTATGCCTGTTTTAGTTTCTCTTATGCGGAATTAGCTTGTGCTATTCCAAAGGCAGGTGGGGTTTTTGATTATGCCAATAAAGCCTTTGGGGATCATGTAGGATTCATTGCAGGCATCGCCCAAATGATCGAATTTATTTTTGCACCTCCGGCGATTGCCTTTGGTATCGGGGCATATTTCAATTTATTTTTTCCTGACATCCCTATTTTGTGGATTTCCTTAGCGGCCTATTTCGTATTCACCGCATTAAATATTTATGGAGTAAAAGCCGCGGCAACTTTTGAATTATGGATTACCATCATCGCCGTGGTAGAAATTTTAATTTTTGCGGGGGTTACCTTGCCTCATTTTAAATGGGCTAATATGCAGCAAAATGCCTGGCCTAATGGTTGGTTCGGGGTGATCGCCGCACTGCCTTTTGCCATTTGGTTTTTCTTGGGCATCGAGGGATTGGCCAACGTAGCCGAAGAGGCGAAAAATCCTCAAAAAGATATTCAACGGGGTTTTGGTTCAGCACTTTTCACTCTCGTAATTTTATGTGTTTTGGTATTTGTTGCTGCCATTGGGGTAGGGGGTTGGGAAGCCATTGTTTTTAAAAATGGCCTATCTGGCGAAACCTCAGACTCGCCGCTTCCATTAGCCATGGGCCAAATCGTGGGTGCTAATTCTTTGCTATTTCATTTATTACTGACCGTGGGTCTTTTTGGTTTGATTGCCTCTTTTCATGGTTTGATTTTGGCGGCGGGAAGATCAACTTATGAGTTTGGTTTTAAAGGTTTTGCGCCTCGATTTTTAGGAAAATTGCATCCTACATTTTTGACGCCAACCAACGCCCTTTTGTTCAATATGGGAATTGGTATCTTGGCTTTATTGACCAATAAAACGGCTGAAATTATTACGATCTCAGTGATGGGAGCCTTGACGCTTTATTTTATCGCCATGCTTTCATTGCTAAGATTAAGAAAAAATGCCCCTGATTTACCAAGGCCATTTTCGGTCCCAGGATATCCTTTGACTCCTATAATGGCCTTATTAATTTCAGGTGCATCCTTGGTTTTAATCGCTTATAATAATTCAAATTTGTTTTTTATTTATGCAGGGATCATTCTAATTTGCTTCCTTCTTTTTAAATTGTTTGTTCCAAAAAACCTGTTTTATGATGACTGAAAATCAAATACTTGATTATGTGCGGGAGCATCCAGACCAACGAGTTAAAGTTGCGTTGGTGGATATTGATGGCGTTTTAAGAGGAAAGTACATTAGCACCGATAAGTTTTTGTCTGTGGTCCAATCTGAGATGGGATTTTGCAACGTGGTCTTTGGTTGGGACATGGCTGATGTGGCCTACGAAAATTCCCAGTATACCGGTTGGCATTCAGGATATCCAGACGCCCCAGCTTGTATTGATTTATCTTCATTTAGAAAAATTCCTTGGGAAAATAATGTCCCATTTTTCCTTTGTGAATTAATTGATTCTCCTAAAAATAGCGCAGCTGTTTGTCCCCGAAATGTATTGAAAAAGGTGATTGACCAAGCGCAAAATGCGGGATTCACACCATTCTTCAGCCAAGAATTTGAGTGGTTTAATTTTGAAGAAACACCTGCGTCCGTCAACGATAAAAATTTCCAAAACCTAAAGCCATTAAGTCCAGGAATGTTTGGGTACTCCATTTTAAGAAGCACTTTGCGCAACGATTTTTTCAACTCTTTATTTTCAGATTTAAGTGCTTTCGGAATACCCTTAGAAGGTTTACATACCGAAACAGGTCCTGGAGTTTATGAAGCTGCGATCGCTTATTCAGGTATTTTGGAAGCAGCAGATCGGGCTGTTTTGTTCAAGTCTTCCGTGAAAGAACTGGCGTACAAGCAGGGGATCATGGCCACTTTTATGGCTAAATGGGATGAGAATTTGCCCGGTTGCAGTGGTCACGTGCACCAAAGTCTTTGGGATAAAGACGCGGCAAAAAATTTATTTTATGACGAAAAGGATGCGCAGGGAATGAGTCAAACGATGCGGCATTATATCGCTGGCCAACTACATTGTTTGCCTGTCATTTTACCTTTATTGGCCCCCACCATCAATTCATATAAGCGATTAGTAGAAGGCGCCTGGGCTCCTACCACCTTAACATGGGCCGTGGACAACCGAACGGTAGCTTTGCGCGCATTGCCTGGTAGTAAAAAAGCGACCCGACTAGAAACTCGGGTTGTGGGTTCAGATGTAAATCCATTTCTGGCGATGGCCGCATGTTTAGCCAGTGGCTTGTACGGAATAAAACATCAATTAGCTTTGCAAGAACCGACGGTAGGAAATGGCTATGCGGATGAGTCGCACGGCCGCTTGCCCGGAAATTTACAGATGGCAACGGAGGCCATGAAGCATTCGCCGATTGCCCAGGAATTATTTGGTGAAGCGTTTGTAAGCCATTTTGTGGCTTCGAGGGAATGGGAATGGCAGCAGTATGGCCGAGTTGTGAGTGATTGGGAAAAAAGAAGGTATTTTGAAATAATTTAAGATGGATTTTAATCAAGTAAGACAATTTAATTTCCCAACCATCATTCGGTTTGGGGCTGGTGCCGTGAAAGAATTAGCACCCTATTTAAAAAATCAAGGTTTCTCAAAACCGTTGATCGTCACCGATCCGGTGATTGCGGAGCTTCCGTTTTTCAAAAATATTTGTGCCGATTTACGAGGTGCTGGGGTGTCGGTGGAAGTATTTTCTGCCATACATAAAAATCCGGTTAAGTCAGATGTGTATGCTGGAACGGCGCTTTGGGATGCAACGCATCGCGATTGTTTGATCGGAATTGGGGGTGGTGCGGCTTTGGATGTTGCCCGGGCGATTGTACTCCAAGTAAATCATCGGGAGGATTTGTTTGTCTATGATGATTTGATTGGTGGAGATGTTTTTGTGACGAACGATGTGCCACATTTTATCACGATTCCGACTACCTCTGGAACGGGAAGCGAAGTTGGAAGGTCTGCCATTATTGCGGATGACGAAACGCACCAAAAAAAGATTTTATTTTCCCCGAAGCTATTAGCGAAAATTGTTTTTGCTGATCCACTCTTGACGATGGAATTACCTGGATTTGTTACTGCAGCGACGGGAATGGATGCTTTGACTCATAATATGGAGGCTTATTTGGCCAAAAATTACCATCCCATGTGTGATGGAATCGCCTTAGAGGGAATGCGCTTAGTCGCTGATTCTTTGGTGGATGCCGTTCGTCAACCGGATTTAAATGCCAGGTCAAAAATGTTGTTGGCCTCTATGATGGGTGCCATTGCTTTCCAAAAAGGTTTAGGGGTGGTTCATTCCCTAGCTCATCCACTTTCTTCTTTATTAGATACACATCATGGCTTAGCCAATGCGGTCAATATTCCGTATGGCATGCGGTTTAACTTCGCGGGATTCGAGGATCGTTTTGCTCGCATGGCCCAAGCATTAGGACTGAAGTCGGAATCTGGGGAGTCGGTGGTTCAATATCTTTTTGACCTGAATTCACAAGTAGGCATCCCTCACCGACTAAGAGAAATTCAGGTGAAAGAGGAGCATTTAGACACCTTGTCGGCTTTGGCTTTTGCAGATTTTGCACATCCCAATAACCCTAAGCCTGTATCCCAAGCAGATTTTAGAGCATTGTATGCAGAGGCTTTATAGGATATGAAACGAATTGGAATTACCACTTCTGATACAAACTTTCAAAATTATCCAAATTGGATTGCCGGTGAATGGGTGGAAATTGTACAACTTTCGTATACAGAAAAAAACACACAGGATTTCGACTCTTGCGATGGTTTTGTTTTGACCGGGGGCATCGATGTACATCCGGTTATTTACCAAAATGCTAGGGTAGATTATCCTAACACGACCGTATTTAATGAATCCCGGGATCATTTTGAAATTCAGGTTTTTGAATTTGCGTGCCAAAAAAATAAACCCGTGTTGGCTATTTGCCGTGGAATGCAATTGGTCAATATTGCCTTAGGGGGAAATTTGATTCAAGACCTTCAGGAAAATGGGTTTACAAATCATCGCAAAGGACCTGATGGCGATAGAGAACATAAAATTGAGGTTGAACCAGGAACTTTATTGGCACAAATTTCTGGGGTCCAGCAAGGATTTGTGAATTCAGCTCATCACCAGGGATTGGACCAAATCGCTGATGAACTTAAAGTTTCAGCTTTTTCAGAGGATGGGGTCGTCGAGGCCATTGAATATAAGGATGCAAACAAACCGTTTTTATTAGCGGTTCAGTGGCATCCGGAGCGGATGCAAATTCCAGCTTCAAACTTAGCTTTTTCCCAAAATATACGCAGCGCTTTTATGGAAGCCATGCTTAAAAATTAACTAATGAATATTATCAATCCCGCCACAGAAGAAATTATTACCAGCGTTCAAGAGGATAACGAGGCTAGCCTGGCATTGAAATTTGGACGTTTAAAAAAATCCGCAAAGGTATGGGCAGCTGTTCCGATTCAAACCCGAGCAGAAATTCTAGAGAAATTTGTATCCTTACTTAAGGAAAACATAGAAGAATTAGCTTCTATTTTGACATCTGAAATGGGGAAGCCCTTGCAGCAAAGTAGAAATGAAATCAATGGGGCTGGTGCAAAGGCTACGTGGTTGGCGCAACACGCGACCCAATATTTGTCGGAGGAAATCATGTCGGTTTCTGATCAGATGACAGAAAAAATTGTGCATGAACCTTTGGGGATTATTTGCAATATCTCGGCCTGGAATTATCCATATAATGTAGGTGTTAATATTTTTGTGCCTGCATTGCTAGCGGGAAATGCGGTCATGTACAAACCCTCTGAGTATGCCACATTAACGGGTCTTCAGATAGGTAAATATTTAGTGGAGGCTGGGGTGCCGGAGGATGTATTCCAAGTGGCCATCGGGGAG
>CANKVC010000045.1 GCA_947486835.1 Cytophagaceae bacterium
AATTAGTAGAAAAATTGTACTCATTAAATAATGGGTTTTTATTAAATTGCATTCCGATTTATACGAATCGGTCCATTAAATAATTTTTTATGTCTTGGTTTTCAAGAAAAGATAAAGGGATTCAAACTCCCACTGAATTTAAGCGCGAAGCACCCGATGGTTTGTGGTATCAATGTCCGTCTTGTAAAAAGGCGATACATACAAGAGAACACCGTTTGTTTGCTTATACTTGCTCAAGCTGCAATTACCATGAAAAGATAGGTTCTCAGGAGTATTTTGAATTGTTGTTTGACATGACTAAATACACCGAATTAGACGCTCATATGGGATCTGGCGATCCACTTTCCTTTGTTGATACCAAAAAATATACAGACCGAGTGGCTTCCACGGAATTAAAAAGTGGATTGAAAGATGCGGTCCGTTCTGCCTATGGCGAAATGAATGGAAATCCTATTACCATTGCTGCCATGGATTTTAGTTTTATTGGAGGTTCTATGGGCTCTGTGGTAGGAGAGAAAATTTCCCGTGCGATTGATCATTCCCTTAAAACGGGGAATCCTTTTTTAATGATCTCAAGATCTGGTGGGGCACGTATGATGGAGGCCGGATTTTCTTTAATGCAAATGGCTAAAACTTCTGCCCGATTGGCTTTATTGGCCGAAGCAAAAATTCCATACATTTCTTTATTAACCGACCCTACAACGGGAGGAGTGACAGCTTCCTATGCTATGTTGGGAGATTTTAATATTGCAGAACCAGGAGCTTTAATTGGCTTTGCAGGCCCTCGCGTGATTCGTGAAACGATTGGCAAGGATTTGCCCAAAGGTTTTCAAAGTTCAGACTTTGTCTTGGACCATGGATTTTTAGATTTCATTGTGGACCGCAAGGACCTAAAAGATAAATTGAGCGCTTTGCTTACCATGCTAAAATAGATATTCGCAATAGGCTAATCTCCTGTTTTAAACATAAATAAAAAACCCTTTGCAAGTTATGCAAAGGGTTTTTTTAATATAAATCCGGTAAAATTACTCAGCTATAACAGCGGGTGCTGCAGCTGCTGCAGTAACTTTACCTCTTGTTTTCTTTTCTTTTTCTGGTGCGGGAATTACATCCTCAACTCCAGCAAAAACACGACCACAATGCTCGCAAACAATAATTTTCTTCTTGTCCTTGATGTCGGTTTGTCTTTGTGGTGGAACAGAACTAAAACATCCTCCGCAAGCGCCACGTTTCACCATAACGACAGCAAGTCCATTTCTAGCGTTGTCGCGAAGTTTTTCATATGACTTTAGCAAACGAGCATCTACTATTTTCATTGCTTTTTCGCGATCCTTTAAAGACTTTTGCTCATCTTCTTCGCTTTCTGCAATAATAAGTTCCAACTCTTTTTGCTTAATTTCTAAATCTTTTTTGCGCTCAAATAGGGCAGATTCTACTCCGGCAACTTCATCGTTTTTATTCAAAACTTTAAAATCAATCTCCTTAATACGCTTGTCTGCAATTTCCATTTCGATTCCTTGAAGCTCTACTTCTTTCGAAATAGCTTCAAATTCACGGTTATTGCGCACATTCATCTGCTGCTCCTTGTACTTGATAATCAACTTTTCAGATTCTTTCTTAGCATTTTTGTAGCCAGAAATTTGCTCATCCAAAGTTTCAATTTCTTGTTGGAATTTAGATAGACGCGTTTCCATCCCAATAATCTCATCTTCTAAGTCGCGCACCTCTTCAGGTAAATCACCCCTTACTTTCTTGATATTGTCTAAGGCTGAATCTATTGTCTGAAGCTTTAACAATGCTTCTAACTTTTGGGCAATCGTTGTTTCGGTTACTGTAGCCATTATTATTGTTACGTTTGAAAGTATTAAACCTCTCTTAATTTTTAAGTATATAACACTGGATTAGTGCAAATATCACTTTTCAGAACGGCAAAAGTACTAAAAATATTTGATAAATAATCAAGGATTGCATCCTTTATCATTACTTCTGATTCATAATGTCCTATATCACATATTAAGCAGCTATTTTCCGCATCAAAGAACTCGTGATATTTAAAATCTGCTGACACATAGGCATCTGCTTTCTGTTTTTTTGCTTCGCCTAATAAAAAACTACCCGCTCCTCCGCAGACGGCAACCGTCTGAATTTTCTTTTTTAGAGGGGCGGTATGTCTTATTTGGCCTAAGTCTAGGTGTTTTTTTAGATGCGATAAAAATTCCTCTGAGCTCATCGGTTTTTCTAATTGGCCTATGAAACCCGAACCCACATCCTGCCAGGAGTTGCTCAAACTCGTAATAAAATAGGCTACTTCTTCATAGGGATGTGCTTCATTCAGTACTTGAAGGATTTCATTTTCTAGGTGGGAGGGAAAAATCATTTCCACTTTCAATTCTTTTTCGGCCGAGGGAGCATTTTTTTCTCCTTGAAATGGGTTTGAATTTTCCGAAGGTGTAAATCGGCCCGTCCCCTCGCTCGAAAAACTACATGAACTATATTCACCTATGTTTCCAGCACCTGCTTCATGTAATTTTTCCCTCACTATTTTTTCAAAAGCTTCCGGTACAAAATAACTTAGGTTTTTTAAGGCGTTTGAAAATGGCTTTAACACCTTTCCTTGTAAGCCTATTTTTTTGGCTAAATGATAACTTACGCCTAAAGGAGCGTGGTCTAAATTGGTATGCGAAGCATAAAGTGAAATTGAATTTTGGATGGCTTTTATGACGGTTTTTTCTACGTAATTAGCCCCAGTTAATTTCTTTAATCCTTTGAAAATGATGGGATGATGCGAAACAATCATATTGCATCCTCTTTTAATGGCCTCGTCCACGACTTCTTCCGTGCAGTCTAAACTGATGAGGATGCCTGTGACTTGTGTGTCTCTTTGGCCAACGAGCAATCCCGAATTGTCATACGACTCTTGCCACGCAATGGGTGCCCACTTTTCCATGGCTGCACAAACATCTTGAACTAACATACATTATTTGTTTATCTGCTGCAAAGGTAAAATTCTTTAATTGTTGGCGAAATTAATCGTATATTTAAATAATTCTTAGTGAATCCCCATATTTTATGCGTTGCAGACCTGCACTTGTTCTAGTAGAACGAAATCACATTTTATTGATGAAGTACCAATATGGTACAGAATTTGTTTACAATTTACCAGGAGGCAATCCAGATCCAGGGGAAACTTTTCCTGAAACGATTATTCGTGAGTGCCAAGAGGAATTAGCGATCGAAGTGGAGGTTGGAAATATCTTGATGGTAGGGGAAATTTTGGCCTCAGATAAAAGAGATGCTTCTGTTCATTTGTTATTTGAAGGTAAAATTATTGCAGGCATTCCGATTCTTCAAGCGGATCAAACCAGTGCCATTGAATTAGTTTGGGTGTCCATTTCAGAGATTACCAAATTAAACATGTATCCTAATGTGTCGCTAGAATTACAAGACATGTTGTTTCTTCAAAAACCTGGAAAGTATATTGGCGCTATAGATCAGCGTTGGGTTTAACGAGATTTGCCGGATAAAAAGCTGTGCCGACTAGTAATCCAATCACACTGGCTACTAAACCATACCAAACGGATGGGATATCATTTGGATTAATGAAATTAAAGTAACTCCAAACTAATAGTCCCGCAATCATACTCAGGTGCGAACCCATCGGACTCGCTTTTTTCCACCATAATCCAGCATTTAAGGGGATAAATAATGACACAAGGCTAAAAGCGGATGCCTCGCTCACTAATTCAAAAATATTTTGTCGGGTAATCGCCATCCAAATACATGCTCCAGTGACTAGGACAACGGAAACTCGGATGTAAAATAAAACTTTTTTATCATCAGGATTTTTAAGGCTGGGTTTCAATAAATTTTCTCCCAAGACACTTGCAGGTGCTAGTATGGCCCCACTAGTTGTGCTTAATAAGGCGGAAAGCAAGGCGCCTAAAAATAATATTTGAACTCCATAGGGGGTAAATTTCATCACAAGATTTGGAATTAATAAATCATCTTCTGCCAGTAAACTAGGGTAAAGTCTTACGGCTATGAGTGCAATTAATAGGGGTAGCATAGCAATGCTTAGATACATCATTCCGGCGGCCAAACTAGCTTTTGAAGCAATTTTAGCACTTTTTGCCGACATGACCCTTTGGAAAATATCTTGCTGGGGTATAGACCCTAAACCAATCGTCATCCAAGCAGCGCTATAGGTCAACCAATCCACCCAGGTGTTTTCTTTGGGAATAAACCTGAAAAATCCAGCGGGTTGTTGGTCAATAAATATGCCCCAATCAGGAATTTTATCCAACAATAAATAGGCTAAAAATAGCAGTCCAATAATCAAAATGATATTGTGCAGAAAGTCGGTAATGGTGATCGACCACATTCCTCCCAAAAGGGTATACGTCATGACTAAAACCGCACCTATCACAATTCCCATTTCGGTCGTAATGGGTAAAAGCAAATGCAAAGTCATGCCCAGGGCAACGAGTTGGGCTGAAATCCAACCAAAATACGAGGGAATCATCACGATAGCCGATAGTTTTTCGGAGATCGCCCCAAACCTAATTCTGAAATAATCACTAAAAGTTAACACGGGGAGCGGATACAGCTTTTTGGCATAAATGGACCCTACGATGAGTAATCCTAAGGCGGCCCCAAACGGTTCTTCGATGATGGCTAAAACTCCTCCGTGAACAAATTCACGTGGCGCTCCTAGCATCGTTTCGGATCCAAACCATGTGGCAAAAGTTACCATAGTGGCTAATGCAAAGGGAAGCGATCGGCCTGCCAAGATAAAATCCTGAGTAGAATGCACTTTTTTACTCGCCCACCAGCCTACGACTAAGTTTAAAAGTAGATAAAAAATGACGAAGCCAACCAACATAATTGCCTAAAATTTAATCCAAAATTATCGATTTTTAGGAGAACCTTTTACCTTTACTTAACATTGGAAATATTTATATGTCGAATCAATTTTTTAGAGCACTAGGCATTTTCTTGATTTTGACGAGCGTATTTTCCTGTTCTAGTACTCGCTGGAATCATTCATTTAACAAATCTCCCCTTTCTACGCTTGCCAGTGGTATTTTAATCCAAGAGTTAAACTCTGGCAAAACTGTTTTTTCTCACCAAGCAGATCAGTTTTTTATGCCTGCTTCCAATGCTAAATTGGCTACTTTTTTAATGGCCCATTCTTTTTTAGGAGATTCGATACCTTCATTTGCCTACCATGAAGTGAAGGATTCGCTATTTTTTTGGGGTACCGGGGATCCGACCCAATTAAATCCATCCTTTAAAAATACGTCGCTGATCGATTATTTAAGTAAGTCGGCGAAGGTGCTCGTATACTGTGCGCCACAAAAGGAAATTCCCCCTTTGGGCTCGGGTTGGTCCTGGGACGATTACAACGATAGCTATTCAGCCGAAATTTCTCCATTGCCACTTTATGGAAATTTGGTCGGTTTTTCAGTTAAAAACCAACAATGGGAGACCGCTCCCCATTTTTTTAAATCAGCTATTTCAGGGTCTCATTCGATCAATTATGTGATTAGGGACCGCTTGAAAAATGAATTTACGTTGCCTGCTTTGAAGTCAGAATGGAAAATCCAGCACGTTCCCTTTGTGACTTCCGCTTCATTGACGGCAAAATTATTGGCTGACACACTCAAAAAAAATGTGGTGGTTCAACGAAAAGCAATAAATTCGTCGGCTAAAATTCAGTATGTAGGCCTGTTGGATTCTTTGTATGTGCCTATGCTACACAACAGCGATAATATGATTGCAGAGCATTTATTGTTGTTAATTGGGGCCAAGAACCAATGGACGGGTGGGGCACAAGAGATCATTGCCAAATTGAAAAAGGAATCTAATTATGAATTTTTGAAAGCAGCTCGTTGGGTCGATGGATCAGGTTTATCTCGCTATAATTTATTTAGACCCATGGATTTTATTGAGATATTGAGGGCTTTGCACCAATCATTCGGGATGGATAAGCTACAATTGCTATTGCCGCAAACCGGGAAAACAGGGACTTTGAAAAGCATTAAACTGAAATCGGATGATCACATCATTTGGGCTAAATCAGGTTCTTTTAGCAATACGTATGACCTCTCAGGTTTTTTCCAAAATTCAAAAGGGAAAACCTATGTATTTTCCATCATGACTAATTTGGCCAATCATTCCGTCTCGCAGAGCAAGCGCGACGTGATCGAATTTCTTAAAAATTTAGATTAATTCTTTTTTAGGAATTGATGATAAATTCCATAGCTGAGTCCAATAAAAATCAAGACATACAGGATGCTTTGTTGGTTTGTCAACAAAGTCCCCAATAAAAACATGGAGGACAAAAACACCAGCAATATGGGTAAATAGGGGTATGCCCAAACCCGATACGGTCTGGCCAAATGGGGTTCCTTTATTCTTAGTTGGACTAACGCTGCAAATCCCGACAAGTAACTTGCGACAAAAAAGAAAGTGGCAATATCAGAGAGCCTTTCGTTTATTTCCTTCCCTGCTAATAAAAATAAGCATGCGAGTACCAGCGTGATATGGGTCGCGAAACTTGGGCTGCCGACGGCATTTATTTCACTGGCTTTTTTAAAGAATAGGCCATCCCGACTCATCGAAAAAATGACTCTTGGCGCAAACATCACTTGTGTATTTAAAATTCCTAATATACTGACCATCAAGAATAAAGTGATCCACCTTCCCATATTGGCACCAAAAATATAGGTCATGGTATCAGCGGCGGCCAATTTGCTTTGGCTTAAAATAGAAAAAGGTAGGCTATATAAAATGGCGATATTGATCATGACGTAAATGAAGGCCACCACGATCACGCCTATAAACATCGATTTAGGCATGCTTTTTTCTGGGTTTTTGTTTTCTTCGGTGAAGTAGGCGGCGGTGTGCCAACCGTCAAACGCGTAGAAAATGGATAGCAATGCGGTCATAATTCCCGACCAAAGTGGAAGGCCGATGGGAGCGGATGGGCTTTCGGAAATGACACCGCCATTTCCCATGAATGCGCAGATGCCAATAAAAAGCAATAGGGCAACAGCTTTAATTCCGCTCAGCCATTCCTGAGATTTTCCTGCTAAGACCACTCCTAATTGGTGAAAAAGCCAGAGCGAAATTAAAATTCCTAAACTGCAGTAAACCAGATAGCTTGATAAAAAAGGGAAAAGAATGGCCAGGTATTCTGAGAATGTGTATGCGCCAAAACCTAGGGCTGTGACGGTGCCGAGCCAACTAGACAGCCCCACTAAAAATCCGATATACCGACCAAAGGCACGCTCGGCGTAACCATACCAAGCACCAGCTTTGGGAATGGATAAACTTAATTCCAATACACAACTAACGCCCAAAAGGGCATAAATGGCTACTAAAACCCAAAGTGAAATAATTAAAATAGGGTCATGGAGAGATGCCGCGATGGGCCCTGGTTTACGTAAAATTCCGGTTCCAATAGTTCCTCCTAGGGTAACGGCTACCCCAAAAGTAGTACCTAAAACTTTCCATAATTGTTTAGTTCCCGCTTTCATTTTTCTTCAATATGTAATCACCAATCAAAGGAAAATGGTCTGAATAATGGATATTTCGGAGGGTTCTAAATTGGACAATCTTCCAATCATCGGAGAAAAATTGATTGTCGATACGAACTAAATAAGGACTTCGGTTCAAAGTGAATCCAAAACCACGGCCAGCTTCTTCGAACGAATTTTTTAAGCGTTCTCGAATGGTGCCATAGGCCCAGCCATAGGGGGTCTCATTTAAATCACCCACGACAATAACCGGAAATTGGCTTTGTTGGATTAATCGATTAATCTGGTTCATTTCATCTCGGTGGTGAATAAAGCCTTTTCGCATGGAGGCTATAATTCCCTTACCTTCTTTTTTGGCATCCTCATAATCTTGATCCCTGATTTTCCCCGTTACTTTTCCTACTCGGATGCCCATGGACCAAAGTTGTAAATTGATCACGCGGACCGTATCCTCTCCGATCACTAAGTCGACCATCAAATAGCCATTGGCTGAATTAGCAAATTGTTTTCCTTCTTTATGGATGATCGGATATTTAGTAAAAATGGCCAATCCCATCTTCTCGTTCTTATCAAAAAGATCTTCTTTTAAAGGCATGAAGGCATAATTTGGATATTGTTCAGTCATCATGCTGATACTTCTGTAGGGCTTTCGATCCGTATGGGAATAAAATTCCTGAAAACATTTTATGTCGGCGGTATAGTCTAACATGAATGTCTTAAGCTTCGCTAAAGATTCCTTTTTGGCTTCATAATTATTGGAATACATGCCGTAAACATTATAGCTTAGTACCTTAACTGAATTTTTAACCAAGGGATTTGGACTATTAAAAACGATACTTCTTTGGATAAAACTATAGCCCAACAATAGGACGGTCAGTGGCAATAAGGCTCTTTTTGCCCTTTGGAATACCCAATACAATAAGGATATAAAACACAGTATTTGAGCATAAGGCATGGTCATCATGATGAATCCGGCAAGCCAATGATCAATCACGAGGGAATAACTTAATACATAAGTAAGGATGGTATATAGACAGAGGGGCAAAGTTCCAAGCCAAATAAGCGAAGAAATGAATTTATTTAGGAAAGATTTTTGACTTGTTTTTGGAGAACTCGGCTTTCTCATATTCAAATATACGCATTGACTCGGAAAGGGAATTACATTTTATAATTTTTACGAAGAGGATTGTGTTTTTCAAAAAATATTTCTACTTTTGCAATCCCTTTTAACTACAATAGTATTTAGAAGCATAAGCAAAAATTAAAATAGATCATTATGGCAAAGGTTTGTCAATTAACAGGAAAAAGAACAAGAGTAGGAAACCACGTTTCTCACGCTAATAATAAGACAAAACGTAAGTTTTTTCCAAACTTGCAAACGAAGAAATTTTTCTTAGAATCTGAAGGTGTTTGGGTTCGTATGAAAGTTTCTGCGAAGGCAATTCGTACCATCAATAAGAATGGTTTTGAGAAAACTTTAATTCAATCTGCACGTAAAGGTACATTGAGCGTATAGTTTTTAATAAAAATTAACGAAATTAGCCTCCTTGAATTTCAAGGAGGCTTTTTTTATTTAATATGTTGACACCATCTGAACTTATTCGTTATCAGAAGCAGTTGAAACTTCCTGAGTGGGGCATAGAGAAACAGCTTGCTTTGAAGTCTTCTCATGTGTTAGTTGTGGGAGCGGGAGGCTTGGGTGTTGCCGCACTTCCTTATTTGGCGGCTGCCGGCATAGGTCAGATTAGTATCGTGGATCCCGATGTGGTCGATTTATCCAATTTAGGCCGACAAGTTATCTATAGCTCTGCTGAGGTGGGGCAGTCTAAATCCAGATTAGCCCAAAAATATTTAGAGGAATTAAATCCAGACATCAGCGTAGAAAGTTTTCAAGTTAAATTAACGCATGAAAATGCAGCTGAATTTATACAAAAAGCAGATTTGATATTAGATTGTACAGATAATTTCACTTCCCGTTATTTAATTAATGACTATTGTGTTTCCTTGGATAAGCCATTTGTATATGCGGCAATTCACGCTTGGGAAGGCTTATTAAGTGTTTGTAATGCGCTATTGACTAATGGTACTCGTACGGCCACATATCGGTGTTTATTCCCAGAATCGCCCAACATGTCGGAGATTCCTAATTGCGATGAAGTGGGTGTCCTAGGATTTATACCTGGGGTAATGGGCCTGTTGCAAGCAAAGGAAGCGATCTTTTATTTGGCCGGTTTTTCATCTCCGGCACAAGGCGCCCTTCTACGATGGGATGCTCGGGATATGTCGATGAGGCACTTTAAAGTGGACAGAGAAGCTAATGCAGCCGGAAACATTTTTCCTAAAACGAATTTAGATGAAGTGCGGGAAATTCAAGTGGACGAAGCACATGCCTTATTGGAACAAAACAAAGCTTATATTTTAGATGTTAGGGAAATGGATGAATTTGCCATCGCTTCTATTCCTGATACTTTACAAATACCCATGCACAAAGTCCCCCAAAATACTGCGAGCTTGCCAGTCCATAAAAAGTGCCTTGTTATGTGCCATCATGGGATGAGATCAGCCCACGTGATTCGATTTTTACAACAAGAAAAGGGTTTTACTAACCTGTATAATGTAACGGGTGGAATAGATGCTTGGTCTTTAAAAATTGACCCAAGTATTCCTAGATACTAACAATATCTCCATATAGATCAAACTCCTCTGCCTTATTGATTTTAACATGAACAAAATCACCAAGCCTTGCATATTGTTCGGCTGGGATTAGGACTTCGTTGTCAACTTCTGGGCTGTCAAATTCGGTACGGCCAACAAAATATCCACTCTCTTTTCGGTCGACCAAAACTTTCACCGTTTGGCCTACCTTTGCTTGATTTAATTCCTCCGAAATGGTTTGTTGGAGTGCCATGATCTCATCCGACCTCTCTTGTTTTACCTCCTCTGGTACATTATCCTCCACCAAATACGCATGCGTATTTTCTTCATGACTATAATTGAATATCCCCAAACGGTCAAATCGCATACGCTCGACAAACGAATAGGTCTCTTCAAAATCTGCTTCAGTTTCCCCTGGATAGCCAGAAATCAAGGTAGTTCTCAAGGCTATGCCTGGAACTTTTTCACGAATGGTTTGGATGAGTGCTTCCGTTTTTTCACGGGTAATTCCTCTGCGCATGTGTTTCAACATCGCATCTGAACCACTTTGTAAGGGCATATCTAAGTAGCGACAAATATTTTCTCGCTCAGCCATCGTGTCTAGAATTTCCAATGGAAAGCCGGCCGGATAGGCATATTGTAAGCGAATCCATTCGATTCCATTGACATCTGAAAGTCGCTCTAATAATTCTTTTAACTTCCGTCCACCAGTTTGGCCCCCTTTTAAATCTAATCCGTAAAAGGTTAAATCCTGGGCGATCAATATTAATTCTTTGGTTCCTTTTTTGGCTAATGAATTGGCCTCTAAAACCAATTCGTCCATATTTCGAGAAACGTGTTTCCCTCGCATGATGGGGATAGCACAGAAACTACAAGGTCGATCGCAGCCCTCAGCAATCTTCAAATAGGCAAAATGAGCGGGTGTAGTTAGAAACCTTTCGCCCACTAATTCATGCTTATAATCTGCCTTTAAGGCCTTAAGTAACCTAGGTAATTCATTGGTACCAAAGAATGCGTCAACCAATGGTATTTCTTTTTCTAAATCGTCTTTGTACCGATGCGATAAGCAACCCGTAACATATAATTTATCTATTTTCCCAGCTTCCTTTGCGTCTACATATCGTAAGATCGTGTCGATGGATTCTTGTTTTGCATTGTCAATAAAACCACAAGTGTTGACCACAACGATGGATGCGGTGTCCTTTTTAGCTTCATGCGTCACTTCTAGGCCATTGCCTTTTAATTGGGTATAAAGCACTTCTGAGTCAACGAGGTTTTTCGAACAACCTAAGGTTACGATGTTGATGGAAGCTTTTGGTTTTACTTTTGTTTTCATTCAATTCAAATTAGCACGCAATTTACGAAGAATTATGAGAGTTTTGCCCCCTCTTTTTTATTCAAAATTTAGATGGAAGTATAAAAAATTTCATTTCTTTTAGTAGTATTGCAATTCATAAAACTTATTTACAATGAAAAAACTGATATTAACATGCGCGCTAATGACTTTTGGCTTGATGGCATTTGCTCAAAGTTTAAATACATTGACCGCCAAGGAGAAAAAGGCTGGGTTCCAATTATTATTTGACGGAAAGACATTAGCTGGTTGGCATACCTATAATAAACCAGGTGTGATTGGCAATTGCTGGACCGTGGAGGATGGTGTCATTTCTTTTGATATGACTAAAAAAGAACGCGGTGATTTAATTACGGATGCAGAATTTGAAAATTATGATTTTTCAGTAGAGTGGAGAATTTCAAAAAATGGAAATTCAGGAATTATCTTCAATGTAACGGAAGACCTAAAATACGGCAGTACGTATAATACGGGTCCTGAAATGCAAGTACTTGATAATGATGGCCATCCTGATGGAAAGATATTTAATCACCGTTCTGGGGATTTATATGATTTAATTAAATCCTCTTCTGAACCTGTAAAGCCAGTTGGCGAATGGAACACAGCTCGTATTGTATGTAATCGTGGTTTGCTACAACAATATCTGAACGGAGTAAAGGTAGTAGAAACACGTTATGATGATGCGAATTGGAAAACGATGATTGCTGGTTCCAAGTTTAAGACTATGCCTGCTTTTGGTTTAAATATGAAAGGCCGTATAGCGCTACAAGATCACGGAAACCCAGTTTGGTTTAGAAATATTAAGATCAAGAAATTGTAGTCTGGTATTTGTGAGAATAAAAAAATCCGCTCAGACCGAGCGGATTTTTTTATTTAAAATAACCCATGATTTCGTCCGTAATCATTTGGTGTCCCTTTTCATTCGGGTGATTTACTTGGGACATATAGTCGACTAAATTACTGCCGCTTTTCACTTTATTTTTATACAAGGCATACGTATCGATCAGGCCGATTTGAAAGCTCTTCGCCAGTTCTTTGATTTGGTTCGCATGTTGGTCTAAAATCGAAAGATCATCCTTGATGTCCACTCTTTGGTCTGGACTAGGGGTCAATAAAATAACTTTAATGTTTTTTTCTAGCGCTAAGCGGATCATTTTTTCCCATGCCGCTTTTGCACGCTCCAAACCCATACCCCGATCATTCAGTGCGTAATCAATAAACAATACATCAGGTTTATGCGTCAGCACATCAGCCTCAAATCTTTTTAGGCCACTTTCCGAGTTTTCTCCGCCAATCGACGTATTGATCACATTGACCACAGTCATTGGATAAGCTGATTTTATATCTTTTAAAACCAAATAGGGGTAGGATGCTAGTGTATTAACCGTGGGTGTTTTAAAGTATCCAGCCGGAACAGAATGACCATGAAAAACTAAATTGATCGTCCTGTTTTTAGGCCATTCCACCAACATTTCTGCTTTGATTTTTTCCAAGTAACTGGCCTTGGAAGCAATTTCTTGTCCATGCGATTGGCTCATCGCAAACAACACAAACGTAAAAATCAAGTATCGGAATTTCATGATCATTAATTTAAAAAGATTTCATCGACAAGTAACAGGGCTCTTTTATCTTTCGCTCCGTGCCATTGTGGAATTTTCTCAAGTGGTTTTGCGATGATTTTTAATTCGCTAAAAATGGTCGGTTTGAATTTTACATCGATGGCATATAACTCGTGGAATCTCGTTTCCTTAGGAACGGGAACTTTCAATACATGAATTCGCTTGAATGTGCCATTCACGCTTGTTTTCCCCCATATCTCAATGGATTGAGGCGGGAAAATTCCTGTGGTCAACTCTTCCATAATCCGTAAAGAAACAATGGAAATGGTTTTTGGAGTTTTGAACTTTAAATTTAACTCCATGTCATTATTT
>CANKVC010000046.1 GCA_947486835.1 Cytophagaceae bacterium
CGGCCAAATCACATCATTATGGCTATTTTTAATGATGAAGTCGGCACCTTCTAAATAAGTCTCTTCGCTGGGTTGGGCATTCATTATGGTGTTAATATCTGTTGTGTGCGATGTATCTCTCATATGAATTCTTTTTATCCGGTCCGCTTTGTCGGCATTGATAACGATTAATTTAGTGATTATTTCAGGTTTATTTTTACCATGTATCAAGGCACTTTCATATACTAGAAAAGGCATGTTTTTTTGGCTTAATTGCCATTCAATGGCTTTTTTTCTGACGGCAGGATGTACAATGGAGTTGATTAAAGGAATTAATCTGGGATCGTCTTTGATTTTTGCTTTCACCCATGATGGATTATACTCTTCATTATCTGTATAAGCTTGGTTCCCTAGCAATTCTTTGATTGATTTTTTGACCATTTCATTTTCATTTAAAATGATTTTTGCTTGTTTGTCGGCCTCAAAAACAGGAATACCTAAACATGAAAAAATCCGACAAATCATCGATTTGCCGGATCCAATTCCACCTGTAACACCAATAAAAGGGATCAGGCTATGTGTCATTTTTTATTCCTCAGTTAATCTTGATGATGCATCCTTTGAGATAGCTGTTTTTTCAAAAACAATTCTAACACCTTTGCTTGAATCTACTTCAACGATAACTGTTTTTTCTCTGATGGTAACGATGGTTCCGTGAGCACCTCCGATGGTCACTACTTTATCTCCAGTTTTTAATTCTTCAATAAATTTCTTGGCTTCCTTCGCTTTTTTTTGTTGCGGACGAATCATAAAAAAATAAAATACAACAAATATTCCTCCAAAAAGGATTATTTGCATCATTTGGGGGTTTCCTGCTTGTAAGATTAGCATATAGGTAAGGGATTAGTTTGAATTTCTTTTGGGTAAAACTTCTATTTTAAAGGCAACTGTGTTATCAGCTGGTAATGTATTGCAATAGGCAGTTACTGTTTTTTGAACTTTTCCTTGCTTGCCTTTGGAATCAAAGATGACTTTTATAAATCCTTTTTTTCCTGGCTGAACTAATTCTTGACTCCATTTGGGTGTAGTGCAACCGCATGAGGCATTAACCGATAATATTTTCAAAGGAAGGTTTCCTTTATTCTTGAAATGAAATGTATACGTAATGGAGTCACCCTCGGTAATCCTCCCTAAATAAACAGTGGGCTGCTCAAAAACCATTTTTGGTTTCTTTTCAGGAGAAGGACGCAAGTCCATAGGTATGGCATTTTCTGAAGCATTTAAGCTCTCTTTTTGCTTATTAGTACAAGATGAAACCAAAAAGAAAAATGAAATGATCAAAAAAAGATATCCTCGCATTGAATTAAGGTTTCGATTTAATTTGACTCATCATTTTTTCGACATCTTCCAATAATTTCTCGGCTTTCACCTTTGTGTCGTTAACTACTTTTTTGCCTTCAGATTTAGCCATTGAATCTGGTATTTCTTTACCATCCACAATGTCATTAATCAATGACTTTAATTGGTCCCTGTATTTATTTAATTGGAAATACAGTTTGTTTCTCGTGTTTTCACCTTTGTCTGGTGCATATAAAATCCCGACAACCGCTCCGGCTGCAGCACCCACGATAAATGCCCATAGGGTTTTTGAAGATCTACTCATATTATTTACTGGCTATGTCGATTAATCCTCGACCTGATTTTTGTATAATTTTTTCGCTCATGAGTCGAATCGAGATTTCATCTAAAATTCCGTTGATGAACTGCCCCGACTTAGGAGTGGAATAGTTTTTTGCTAATTCAATGTATTCATTAATACTAACTTTAACGGGTATGCTTGGGAATTTAATCATTTCAGCAACCGCCATTTTAAGTAGTATAAAATCGGTCATTGCCAATCGGTCTGATTCCCAGTTCTTCGTTTGTGCTTCCACCCAGCCATTTAAATCTTTATCTGAATCTAATGTAAATTCATATAAATCTTCAAAAAAGCTTTTGTCATCTTCCCACTGAAGGGCTAATGGCTGCAAACTTAAGTCTTCCAAAGCTTCAATTTTGAAAGTTTTGGTTGACATGCTTTTAACAACTTCCTTATTCAAATTCCAATTTAAATCTTTTTCCTCAAAAAATTCTGTCATGCTAGGATGTTTTAACAGAAAGTTTTTCAAAATATATTTGATGATTTCTAAATCATCTTCGAAATTTTTACCTGCATTGGGTAAATAATCTAAAAAAGTTTGGTCGACTAGAATAGCTTCAATAAATAATTTTTTCAATCTAGTTTCTTCGTCTTCTGACCAGCCGATGTGATTGTCTTTAAATGCAACCTGCAAAGATTTCCATTTAGGAAATACGGCTAATATTTTATTGTTTTTAAATAAGGATGTTTTGGTAGAGTTCTCTAAAAGCCTTCTATTTTCATCCCATTGGGCAATTTCAGAAAGAGATTGTAAGTAAAATAAAATTTTCAGGTACGTGTTATTGATGGCTTCTACTTCTGAAACCATATCTTTTTTAAGCTTTTCAGCGATCTTTTTTGTACTGATTTGATATTTCTTATACACCGACTGAGCAGCTTTCATGGACTCTTCGGGGATCGATTCTTCGGTAGGAATACCTTGGAAAAATTCGGTTAATTGGATTTCGGCCAACTTTCTAAGTCCTTCTAAACGAGGCATTTGTTCCTCTTTGACAATCATTAAGGATAGATCGGGAAGGAAAATGTATGTCAACTCGTCAAACGCCAATTGGTGTTGTGCCCGTTCTTGGGTCCAGTAGGCATACATTTGTTGAAATGCTTTAACCCGAAGTAATCTTCTGTTTACCATCCGTAAATAAAGAGCGTTCTAATAATTTGAAAGCACAAAATTAAGGATTTTAATTTATAAAGCCCCTATATTTGTTGTCTATAAAATTAGCATGGGAGCATTAGGTCATTTAAATAAATATTTTTGGAAGTATAAATGGCATTTATTTCTTGGCATTTTTTTTACTTTTTGTTCTAACTTTTTTGGTGTTGTCCCTGCACAATTAGTTCGATATGCCTTAGACTTAGTTACAGAAACGATCGATGTCTATTTTCTATTCAAAGGTTTTCCCATTCAATCCGTATTTTATGAGGTTTTTGCTTCTACTTTATTTTATTACGGGGGTCTAATTGTCTTGATGGCATTTATAAAAGGTGTTTTTTTGTTTTTGATCCGACAAACGTTAATTGTCATGTCAAGACATATTGAATATGAAATGAAAAATGAGATTTATGCCCATTATCAAACGCTCCCCTTATCCTTTTATCGAAAGCAAAACACGGGGGATTTAATGGCTAGAATTTCCGAAGATGTCAGTAAAGTTCGAATGTATGTGGGACCTAGTATGATGTATGGGTTTAATTTGATTACCGTTTTTGCCCTTGTGATTTATTACATGGCCCAAGTGAATGTTACTTTAATGTGGTATGTGCTTTTGCCATTGCCTATTTTATCCCTTAGTATTTATTATGTTAATTCAATTGTGATGAAAAAGTCGGAGGAAATTCAGGCTGGATTATCTTCGATTTCTACGTTGGCCCAAGAGGCTTTTTCAGGTATTCGAGTCCTTAAATCATTTGTTAGGGAAAATCATTCCGGCCAGCAATTTGCATCGGCATCTGCTAACTATCGGAAGAAATCCCTTGATTTAGTTAAAGTAGACTCTTTATTCACTCCTTTAATTTCATTGCTCGTTGGATTTAGCACGCTCTTGGTTGTCTATATCGGGTCAAAAGAAGTTATGGCTGGTGAAATCACTGTGGGAAACATTACGGAATTCATCATGTACGTATTTATGCTGACTTGGCCCGTGACTGCACTTGGTTGGACTAGCTCTCAAATCCAAAGGGCTGCCGCATCGCAAAAACGAATTAATGAATTTTTACAAGCCAAATCAGAATTAGAAATTGGCCAACAAATTTCTAAACCCATCTCTGGAAATTGGGTATTTAAAAATGTAAGCTTTACCTATCCTGGGACTGAACGTGAAATTTTAAACCAACTTAGTTTTGAAATTGAATCGGGTGAATCAGTTGCCCTACTGGGGACAACCGGTTCAGGCAAAAGTTCTTTGGCCCAATTGTTGGCCCGATTCTATGATCCCAGCAGCGGTGATATTCTATTGGATGGAGTTTCGCTGAAAGATTGGGATATTAAGCACGTGCGGCAATCCCTTGCCTATGTGCCTCAAGATGTGTTTTTGTTTTCTACGACGATTGCCGAAAATATCAGCTTTGGTCAGGATGGTATGTCCAATGAACAAATAATGCATGCGGCTAAAATGGCGGATGTATATGAAAATATCATGGAATTTCCGGACCAATTTGAAACGATTTTAGGGGAACGTGGCGTAACGCTTTCAGGCGGTCAAAAGCAAAGGGTTTCTATTGCTCGTGCTTTGGCAAAAAATCCTACGATGCTTATTTTGGACGATTGTTTATCTGCCGTAGATACCCATACCGAGCATAAAATATTGAATAACCTCAAGAAAATTATGGTGGGGAAGACAAGTTTAATTATTTCACACCGCGTCTCTTCGGCGAAATTAGCGAAAAGAATTATGGTATTGCAAGATGGTCAGATTGTTGAGACAGGAAATCATGTCCAACTCATGAAACGAAAGGGCTATTATTATGAGCTATACCAAAATCAATTGAACGAGGAGGATACTGGTTTACAATAGGTTTCCGCTCAGTCGGATCAACTCTATTTCAGCTGCTTTGGCTGCAAATTTAGTTTCAATTAACCTTGTTTCAGCTGATACCGCATTTCTTTGCACTTCCCTTAATTCATATGAAGTTGCGATACCTACTTTAAATCGGTCAAAAGCAATATCAATATTTTGTTTAGCAATGGCATAGTTTTCGGTCTCCAAAGAAATTAAATTCAATGCATTTTCATAGGTAACAAATGCTCTTTCTAATGTGGAAGTAAGTGTATTTTTTAAGTCATCGACCTGCAACTGAGCAATTTCAGCATTAATCTTTGCGTTTTGAACTCGACGTTTTTGGTTATACCCGTCAAAAATATTGATGGTTGCTCTTAAGCCATAGTTTAACACATCACTAGTTCCTCTTTGCACCCCAAATCCTGCCCCATTATTTACTTGGTTCATATTGTAACCGGCCAATAAATCGATTTGTGGCATTTGTAAACTCTGAATACTTTTAGTGTCTAAATCGGTAATCTTTTTAGTTAAAAGCGCACTTATCAAAGTTGGATTCTGCTTTAATGCGAATTCCTTTAATTCAGGAAGATTTAGTTTAGGCAATAAATCAATTTTTGAATCTACATTAAATTCTTCGCGATGATTCCTGACTAATAATGTGTTATAGCTAATTTTAGTATTTAAATAAGACTGTTCTTGAGCGATTAATAAGGCTTTGTCCTCATTGTAATCTACTTGGGCTGAATAATAGTCTACTTTCGAGCCTTGGCCAACTTCATATCGATCTTTGGCTAATTTTAGGCGATCATTTGAAATTTCAAGTCCTTTTTTGAAATTATTAACACGTAAATTTTGTCTAATTAAATCATAGTAGGAAGATGAAATAAGTGAAATCAAGTTTTCGATGGCGGTTTCAGTTTGTTTCGCGCCTAGGTTTTGTAATTCTTTAAATCGGTCTCTCAATATGAACATTCCTTTCCCATCATATAGTGTCCAAGCCATAGCCAGACCTCCATTAGAAGAATTTGAGTTTACACCACTTTGAATCAGGGGAGGCCTTAATCCTCCAAAAAATTCTTGGTCTAACCCAGAAATCGTGTAGTTTTTATTTAATGTACCTGTGATCGTTGGTAAAAAACCTGCATTACCAGGCGTATTGTCATTTAATGCTTGCTTTTCTCTTTTCTTGGAAATTTGAATCGAATAATGATTCTGTAACCCTAGTTGAATGGATTCTTCTAAACTTAAAAGTTTTTGTGCAGAAACTGAGTTATAAATAAAGGTAAATAATACAATTAAACACAGGTAAGAAAATTTCATAATGTATGGTTTTCAAATGATCAATAACAAATTTAATGATTTAGATTAAGATTTCTATGCCTAATACCTATAAGTACTCATAGTATAATTTGCATCCTTTTTTTTAATTTGCGACATGTCATTGCTCCAAGTTCATTCCATTATCATTTATCCCATTAAATCTTTGGGAGGCATTAATGTCTCAAAAATTATGGTCGAGCCTCCTGGCTTGCAGTATGATAGGCGTTTTATGTTGGTGGATGAACATAATAATTTTATTACCCAACGGACCAGACCCGAATTAACTAGGTTCCAATTAGAATCAAAAGAAGGAGGTTTTGAAGTTTTAGACTTATCGACTCAAAGTACTAAATATCTTGGTTTCAATCCAACTATGGGATCAACGGAGGAAGTTCAGATTTGGGATGATCGAGTGATGGCACACGAAGTCCTGGAAGACTGGTCGGTTTGGTTTACAGAAAAATTAGGTCAACATGTCCGACTATTTCAATTATCTACGAGTTTTTCTCGGGCCACAAATCCTGCATACCATACAGAAAAATCAAAGATAAGTTCTTTTGCTGACTCTCTGCCTGTATTATTGTGTTCGGAAGCCTCATTTAATTACATGGATTCGCTTTTGGATCAGCCTTTAGATTGGCGCCGATTTAGACCCAATATCATCGTATCCAATCAAACGGCTTTCGAAGAAGACACCTGGCATGAAATTTCAATTGGAAGTGATGTGAAATTGTTTGGGGCTAAACCTTGCGCTAGGTGCCAACTAATTAATGTGAACCCTAATGATGGTACCTCGGATTCCCATATATTAAAAGCTTTATCCAAAACCCGAAAATTTGAAAACAAGGTTTATTTTGGACAGCAATTTGTTCCTATCTCCCTTGGCGAAATCAAAATAGATGACCTGATTACTATTCATAAACGTAAGGATGCGATTTTTTAAAACCTTACATTTTTTAAGTGTTGATGTCGTTTTGGGTGCTTGCCTTTTTCAATGTTTATTAACGACTATTTTTCTTCCGGGCCAATGTCCACCCTTAATGGTGATTCTTGCTTTAGCTTTTTCGGTTTGGATTATTTATTTAATAGATCGATTGATTGATAATCAAAAGCCTATTTTCAATTCTTTAATTCATGACTTTCACCGTCGACATATATTTAAAATTAAGTGCTTGATTGTCGGCAATTTTCTAATTCTATTGAGTATTATTATACATTTGCCTAAATACCTAATTATTCATGGAATACTCATTGGTTTTTTAATAATCGCTTATTGGGCCTTATTGATTTATGGATTTTTTGATCGAATAAAGTTTATAAAGGAAATATCCACTGCCATTATTTATTCCACGGGAATTTTTCTATATGTCTATTTAAATGAATGGGAAGCACCTTTTGTATTATTGATCCTCATGACATTTCTGTTTTTTTTATTGGCTTTACAGAATTTAGTGTTGTTTACTTTATTAGCTAATTCAGGTCTGAAAGGGGATTTTATACTTAAGGGTATAGAAGGTGTATTTGTTTGTTTATGGTTGGCAATTTTATTTTTTAGCCACTTATCTGTTTTTATGCTCCTGCCTTTTTTAATTACTTTTGTAATACACCTTTGGATTCATTATATTTCTAAAAACAAACAGTGGGCATGGTTAGGTGAAGTAGCCTTTTTTAGTCCCTTATTTTATTATTTATATGCGATTATTTCAACATAAAGAAGCTTATCGCGCATTGGGATTTCCGGAATTTCGTGCTTATGTGATTGGTAATACGTTTTTTACGATTGCCTTACTCATACAAGAAGTATTAATTGCCTATGAAATTTATAAGATCACGCATAATCCTTTGGCCCTAGGTTTAATTGGACTTGCTGAAGCTGTTCCTTTCATCTCTTTGGTTTTATTTGGGGGTCATTTTGCCGATAATCATAATAAAAAAAGGATCATGCAGTTTACGCTATCCATTATTATTTTAGCCTCCTGCATTTTACTTTATTCCAGTAGTCAGTTGAGGTATGGAGATGCTCAAATGCACATCTATGTGATCTATTTTGTGATTTTTTTAATTGGTTTGTCCAAAGGTTTTTTTAATCCAGCAGCATCTTCTTTGAATCCTTTTTTAGTTCCAAAAGAAGTTTTTGCCAATGCCGCCACTTGGAATAGTTCGTTTTGGCAGTTTGGTTCCATTATAGGTCCCGGAGTTGCGGGATTTTTATATGCTTACGCCGGAATTGAAGGCTCATTGTTTATCGTGATTCTCTTGCTGCTTGTCGTCATGATTTGTATCCTGCAAATTAAAAGTAGACCTGTGCCTATCAAAAATGTAATTCACGAATCCATCTGGCAAAGTTTAGCTGAAGGCATTTCGTATGTCTTTAAAACTAAAATAATTTTATACGCCATTTCTCTGGATCTTTTTTCCGTTCTTTTTGGCGGGGTTATTGCCATTTTACCCATTTTTGCGGAAGATATTTTGCATGTGGGAGCTGAGGGATTAGGAATATTAAGAGCCGCTCCATCGATTGGAGCTGTGATTACGATGGTCACACTCATTTATTTTCCTCCGCTGAATAAAGCTTGGCGTAATTTATTGCTGGCCATTGCCGGTTTTGGGGTGGCTACTTTGGTTTTTGCATTGTCGACCAACTTTTGGCTTTCTGTCGCTGCACTATTTTTTACGGGGGCTTTTGATTCTATCTCAGTGGTTATTCGGCAGACAGTTTTACGTTTTTACACACCAGACGAAATGCGCGGTCGAGTTTCGTCGGTCAACGGCGTATTTGTTAGTACTTCGAATGAAATGGGTGCTTTTGAATCGGGTGTTGCTGCTAAATTTTTCGGAACGATTCCTTCTGTGATCTTAGGAGGCTGTGTTACTTTAGTATTAGTCAGTATTGTCGCCATTAAATCTGGTGACTTATTTAATTTGAAAATTGAGGATGAACTGAAGTTGCGGGAATAGTATCGTTAGAATTTCCAAATCCCTTAAGACCTATTTTTCAGAATTCTTTCTTTCCTTTTCGTCTATTTTTGCTTGCTTCGCCTCTTCCTTTAAACGTAATTCCTCTGCGATTCTTAGTTCCTCTGCAATCCTAATTTCTTCTGCAATTCTAAACTCTTCAGCTAAGCGCAATTGAATTTTTTCAGCATATGGTTTTAGCGCTACAAGCATACTTTTTCTCGCATTTTGAGCCCATAAAATTTCGTCTACCGCCTGAATAGGAGAGGCATTCAATCCTAATAGGGGGGGCATCAACTTGAAATAGTGACTTTGTAGTTTTTTTACTCCTTTTTTATTCACCGAGATTATTTCCTCAATGTTGACATGATATATAGCTACAATCCCATCTTCAGTGGTACCATCTGAAATCTCAAATGATTCCATCGAGTTCATCGGAATGGATTGTGTTCCCAATACATTTGAACCTTGATAATGAATGAATTTGACCTCATTTTCCGATGCGGCCAAATATGAAATTCGATGATTTCCTGATTTACCCGCGAAAAAATCTCCTATGGATTGAAATATATTTCGTTTAGGTAGCTGCGTTACCGCTAAACTTAGCCAGTTATTTGGCATTTCTGAATTTAAAAAGGCCAACGATTTTTGCAATTTTTCACTCATCAGATCTGAATTTTTTGTTGAAATTAATGTAAAGCAAATGGATTCCCAAATTCATCGGGAACATTCATTATAAACGAATTTTAGGTTTAGGAAATTCAAAATACTGAGCAAATCCCTGGAACCAGGCATGAACTAATTCAAAGCCCGACCTATTTAATGAATAAATAATGTATTGCCCCTTTTTTTCTGCAAGGATAAGATTTCCCTGCTTGAGTAAATCCAAATGATGAGAAATACTTGGTTTCGACATTGAAAATTGCTTGGCAATTTCTCCGGCGTTTTGTGCGCCGCCAATTAAAAAAACAAGTATCTCTCGCCGAGTTGGATCATTGATTGCTTTAAATGTTATTTCCATGGTTCAATTAAATATTTAAACGAATGTCTAAATATTTAATTGAATTTCCAAAAAAATTAGCTAAGATCTGATTTTCTATAGGCTTCCATCACTTTAATTTCTCCCTCTTTGCCAGGGTAGAAATTGCCATGTTCCATGCCTAATACTCCTCTATAGCCCTTTTTATGCAAATGCTTGAAGATATTCGCGTAATTTATTTCTCCTGTAGTAGGCTCTTTTCTACCTGGATTATCGCCTATCTGAAAGTATGCAATTTCATCCCAAGTTAAATCGATGTTCGTAATCATGTTTCCTTCATTTTTTTGCATGTGGTACATGTCAAAAAGAATTTTACAAGATGGGCTTCCTACCGCTCTACATATTTCATAGGTTTGGTCTGAAAAGCGTAAAAATAAATCAGGTGTATCGCTTAAGGGCTCCAACACCATGACTAAGCCTTGGGGTTCCAATAATTCAGCACCTATTTTTAAGCTATCAATCACGTGTCCTGTTTGAATGCCGATAGGTAATTTTCTGTAGTAATTTCCTGGTACTACGGTGCACCATTTAGCATTAACTCTTTTTGATGTTTCAATAGCGCTTTTACATGCTTTCTTAAATGCTTCTTTCCATTCTTTGGTACCTGTAGTCATGGTTAGTCTATCTGGAAATCCTTCATGATTCAAGACAAATACTCCCATCGTCATACCTAATTTCGCCATGGTTTCGCCAATTTTATTTTGTAATTCTGGCGTGCGACCCATTAATCCATTGTCCTCTAAAGATCTGAAGCCCATATCATACATGAATTTTAATTGGTCTATCTCATCATTTCCAGCATGATTTTTAAACATGCCAAAATGCGGAGCGTACAGCATTTTGTAAGGTGCTTCCGCTAAGGCATATAAACTTTTACTTTTGGTTGTGGACGCTAAAGCTTGAGAGCCAACCCCAGCTGTTAATAAACTTCCACCAAGCATGTTGGCAAATGATCTTCGATTCATCTTATCTCTTTTTTAATGTTGCTAAATATTCGATTAAATTGGTAAATTCTTGCGTATTCATTTGATCAGCTAATCCTTCAGGCATCAACGAATCCGGTAATTGTTTCATAGATTTCAACGCTGACGTTTTAAAACTTTGGGTGGATCCACCAGGAAGTTTCAACATCACATCTGTCTCATTTTTGGAAATGACTATGCCTTGATAGGTGTCCCCGGTTTTGGTCTTTAATTCATAGGTTTCATACCCAAAACCTATCCCTGCATTCGGATGTAAAATCGAAAGATAAAGTCCATCTCTTGACAATTTACTGCCGATTTCAGTGAGTTTTGGTCCAAAATCAATGCCTTCATTATATACTTGATGGCACATAGAACATTGATTAATAAATGTTTTTAATCCATCCTTGGCATTTCCACGGGTGGCTACTAGTTCAGTTAAGGCAGGGTGTTTATTGAGACTTGCCGATTTCTGACTGGAGCTTAGATAGGTAGCAGCCTCTGCTTTGATTGCTTTTCTTGATGTTCTACTCACGGATTCCACCACGGAAGGAATGAATTTTTCAGGAACCTTTTTGTTTTTCAAAGCCTCTAAAACATAATTTTCACCAGCTAATGAATTGCCTAAAGATCTAGCCGCTTCTCTTTGAATGGCTAAACTATATTTTTCGGAAGTCATTGCCTCATTTAGAAGGTTTAAAGATTCGTTCTTACCTTGCCAACGAGCACTTTCGATGATGGCTCTTTGGGCTGTTTCATTCCCCGTTCTAAATGTTTTGTCAATTAATTCCGAACCACCTTGTAGCTTATAAATAATCTGGCCAGCTTTTCTAGTTTGCTTGCCCTCAAGAATCATTTTTAGCAATTTTGGATTGGCTTCCGTCAGTTCATATTTTTCAACCAACTCTAAAAAATCTAACTCATTGCTCGTTTTAGCCATCAAAGCTAATAACGTTTTCTTTGCCGTAGGATTGGATTGTAGTACTGCTAGTTTGACATGTCGCAAGGCAACCAATTGGCTTGCGGGGTCATTTTTGAATCGATTTGAAATCAAGTCGACGAGCAATGTATGCTTGCTTTCCCCTGGAATGAAATCTAAGGCTCTGAAATAAGCCAACTTTTGATCCAAAGTTCCATCGGCTTTAATCAGCTCTGCCATATATGGAAGTGCTTTCTCACTTCTTGCACGCCACATTAAATCATTGAATCCTGTAGGCTTTGCGCTCAAGGTTTTGATGGATTCCAAATAGTGATCCAATCTGTTTTCCCAAACGCCGTCAGCACCAATGCCTAGGGCTTCTAAAGCCCAACGATCCTGACCATTGTGTTGCAAGGCTAATTTTGTCCACATCTTATCCGCATTCGGACTTGAATTATGCCTCAAAGCGATGGCCAATTCTCTTCTAACTTGTGGATCAGAATCATCCACTAATTTATCTCCTAATTTTTTCCATTGGCCAATAGGAAATAATCGGCTCATTGCACGAATAGCCGTCATGCGTATGTCAGGATTAGCATCCTCTGCGGCTTTTTGAATGTAATTAAATCCCTGAGGTCCGTTGGCCAACAACCAAAATGCTCTAGCTCTAAATCTTGGATTTGAATTAGTTGCAAAGCTATTTTCAAGAACCTTAGTCGCTCCTGCACCCAATTTTTGCAATTTTCGATAGGCTAAATACCTCGTTTCTAAATTGGGGTTTTCTAAGCCGCTTAATGCTAGCTCAGGTGTAGATAAATCTAATTTGGCAACCTTATAAGGGTGATTTTTAGGTGCTATTCGATAGATTCTACCACGCGTTTGATCTCCCGCTTGATGCCCACCTACCCCTGGATCATACCAGTCGGCCACAAATATGGAACCGTCCGGTGCCACACAAACATCCGCAGGTCTAAACCACTGATCATTTACTCCTTGAACAATATTTAAAATTTCAGCGGAATAACCAGCTCCATTATTTTTTACTGGGTAGCTTCTCAATACATTCGGTCCTGCATCGCAGTGGATAATTTGATTTTGGAATGCCGCTGGCAACAAGTTTCCTTCATAGACCAAAATCCCTGTTGGTGAACCTGAACCCGTTTGCAATAAATTAGGCACCACACCTGGATCGTTTAGGTGCCAATGTCTTTTAGGTATTTCAGGTTCGATGTTGGTCCGATTGACTTGCCAACCATCATTCGTGATTTCATCCTTGTATCCATAGTTCCCGTACGGAAAAACATGATTAATCCGAACCCCTTTGTTTCCATCGTCATCATTATCTGATTGCCACAGCGCACCATATGAATCGACAGCCACTTCATAGTTATTTCTAAAATTATGTCCTAAACATTCCACTTTGCTTCCGTCTAAATTGCAACGAAACACCATACCCTGCTTGTATTTATTGGGTCCAATAATATCT
>CANKVC010000047.1 GCA_947486835.1 Cytophagaceae bacterium
CATATCGGTCGAATTCCAGTCATGGCTTTTGGTTCTATTGTATGCTTCATTTGCGGCGGATTATATCCATTAATTCATTCCGTTCAGGGTTTTTTGATTTTACGATTTTTTCATGGGATGTCGACAGGCACGAAGCCAACCGCCACTTCAGCTTATGTAGCTGATATCATACCTGAATCTAAACGAGGAGAAGCACAGGGTGGTTTAGGCATTTTCACTGCCACTGGAATGTCGATAGGTCCTGTGATAGGAAGTTTTTTAGCAAAAGAATTAGGCCTGCGTGAAATGTTTTGGATATCCTCCCTATTTGCCTTGTTGTCAATTTTGATTTTAACAAGAATGAAGGAAACATTGCCTAAGTCAAGGAAAAAGCCAATGTCCATTTCGCTCTTTAAAATAGGTTGGAAAGATGTTTTTGAACCCAAAATAATACCTGTTTTTTGGATCATGATATTAGTTTCATTTTCCTATGGTGTGATCGTCACTTTAGTACCTGATATTTCAAAAATGATTGGATGGCATAATAAAGGCCTATATTTCACCATATTCACCTTGTCATCTATAGGTGTTCGTGTATTTTTTTCTAAATCATCTGACCAATATGGTCGAATTCCCGTATTGTTAATTTCATCCATCTTTTTAATTGCTTCTATGTTTTTGATGGTGCTTCCATTAAGTTCCATGACCGTCATTTTCTCAGGGATATTCTTCGGCATATCTTGGGGATTTAATTCTCCAACGTTAACCGCATGGACAACAGATCTGGCATCGCCAACGCATATTGGCAGGGCCATGGCAACTATGTACATCGCATTAGAAGCGGGAATCGGAATGGGTGCATTATTAGCCGGTGCTTTTTACAAAGGATTAGCCTCACAAATTCAAATACCATTTTTGCTTTCTGGTATATTTGCCATCATTTCATCCTTACTTTTAGTATATTACCGACATAATTGGCTCAAAAATGACCTTTGAAGAATATTTAATTTCAAAAAAAATCGACCGGAATCTATTTGAAAATTCAGATTCAAACTTATTTCATGCCTGGGAAAATGCGTTCAATCAAATCCACCCATTAAGCTTTACCGAACAAAATAAATTTATCGTCAATAAAATCAGACGGAAATACCCCATTAAAGAGAATCCCTCAACTTAATTTAAATATAATAATTTCTACAAAAGATAAAACTAAGTCAATATTTCTATACGTGATTCCCAACCATTAGATAAAAACTAGAAATTTGCATCCATAAATTTTAAAAGATAATGAAGGCAATTGAATTAGAACAATTATTCCCAAATCAAGGTCAAATCCCAGCAGAATTCGATTTAACTGAACCATTAGAGCAAAAAGAATATTTGGTCAACGGAGAAATGCGAGCTTGGAAAGGAAAAACTCAAGATGTGTGGTCTCCTATTTATATCAAAACAGATAAAGGATTTGAGCAAAAAAGAATTGGGTCTTATCCCATTACAGACGCATCTGATGCCATGGAAGTTTTGTATGCAGGAGTGAAAGCATATTCCAACGGCCGCGGAGAATGGCCTTCCATGTCCGTTTCAAAACGAATTGAATGTGTAGAAAAATTTACACAAAAAATGATACAAAAGCGCAGCGAAGTAGTCAAGCTACTCATGTGGGAAATCGGAAAATCGCTAACGGACTCTCAAAAAGAATTTGACAGAACGGTTCAATACATATATGATACCATTGGTGCCCTAAAAGATATCGATAGAAATTCTTCTACATTTTTAATTGAAGAAGGTATCATAGGCCAAGTAAGAAGATCGCCTTTAGGAGTTGTTTTATGCATGGGACCATTTAATTATCCATTAAATGAAACCTTTACCACGTTAATTCCAGCTTTAATCATGGGGAATATCGTGTTATTCAAACCACCAAAGCATGGTACATTATTGCATTATCCATTATTAGAAGCATTTAAAGACTCTTTCCCCCCCGGTGTAATCAATACACTTTATGGAAGAGGAAATTCGATCATTCCACAGTTAATGGAGTCTGGAAAAATTGATGTTTTAACTTTGATCGGTTCTTCAAAAGTAGCCGATAAATTAAAGAAAATGCACCCTAAAGTGAATAGACTGCGTGCGATTCTTGGCCTAGATGCAAAAAATGCCGCTATTGTAACCGAAAGTGCTCAATTGGACGTGGCGATTAATGAGTGCTTACTAGGTTCACTTTCTTTTAATGGTCAAAGATGTACAGCTATTAAAATCATTTTTGTTCACAAATCATTAGCGGATGCATTTAACAAAGGCTTAGCCGAAAAAATCGAAAGCCTTAAAGTAGGTATGATGTGGGATCCAGGAGTTCAAATTACTCCTTTGCCAGAACCCAACAAACCTGCCTATCTGAAAGAATTAATAGAAGATGCCAAAATGCATGGAGCATCTGTTTTAAATCCACACGGAGGTGAAAACTTTAAGTCAATATTCTTCCCTGCCCTACTTTATCCTGTGAGTTCGAAGATGAAAGTTTGGCATGAAGAGCAATTTGGACCCGTGGTTCCTGTGGTTCCATTTGAGGATTTAAGTACGCCGATTGAATACATTCATGAGTCATCTCATGGCCAACAAGTAGCTATATTTGGAACAGATGTCAATCAAATCTCTGAATTAATTGATGAAACAGTAAACCAAGTGTCAAGAGTAAACATCAATGCTCAATGCCAAAGAGGACCCGATTCATTCCCTTTTACAGGAAGAAAAGATTCAGCAGAAGGAACATTGTCCGTGACAGCTGCACTTAGATCGTTTTCGATTAGGACCGTTGTAGCTACAAAAGCAAACCAATTGAACAAGGATTTAGTCAATCAAATTGTTGAAAACCAACAATCGAATTTCTTGTCCACTCGATTTATTTTATAAATCAAGCATGATTTTAAAAAAGCCTATAATTTATTTTATAGGCTTTTTTTATGATGTATGGTAAAATGAATTTTATAATGCAGCTCGCTGAGCTTTTGTCGGAGCATCCGTAATATATTCATCGTACGTCATCAACTTATCTAAATGGGATTTACTACCTAATTCAATAACCCGATTAGCGACTGTATTTGTCAATTCGTGGTCATGGCAAGTAAACAAAATAGTTCCTGTAAATTCAATCATTCCATTGTTAAGCGCAGTAATCGATTCCAAATCCAAGTGATTCGTAGGTTCGTCAAAGATTAATACATTAGCTCCAGACAACATCATACGCGAAAACATGCAACGTTGCTTTTCGCCTCCCGAAATTACATTTGATTTTTTTAAAGCTTCATCCCCTGAAAAAAGCATTCGGCCTAAAAATCCTCGAATAAAGCTTTCGTCCTTTTCAACGGAATATTGTCGAAGCCAATCCACTAAATTCATCGAAGCATCTTCAAAAAAAGAAGCATTGTCATTCGGCAAATACGTTTGCGTCGTGGTTACTCCCCATTTGAATTCGCCTGATTTAGGTTTTGCATTACCTGATAATATATCAAATAAAGCAGTCATGGCCAATGAGTCTTTCGCTAAAAAAGCTACTTTATCTCCCTTATTGATCGTAAAAGAAAGATTCGTGAATAAAGGAGTTCCGTCATCTGTCGTGGCAGATAACTTTTCTACACTTAATAATTGGTCTCCTGCTTCACGCTCAGGCTTAAAATTAATAAATGGATATTTACGCGAAGATGGCTTTATGTCATCAACCTGAAGTTTATCCAACATTTTTTGTCGGGATGTTGCTTGCTTCGATTTAGCCACATTCGCTGAAAAGCGGCGAATAAATTCTTCTAATTCCTTCCGTTTTTCGTCCGTTTTTTTGTTTTGATCCGTTCTTTGGCGTAATGCTAACTGAGATGACTCATACCAAAACGTATAGGTTCCTCCGTATAATTGAATTTTACCAAAATCTAAATCTGCTATATGCGTACACACATTATCTAAAAAGTGTCGATCATGTGATACAACAATAACCGTGTTCTTGAAATTCATCAAATAACCTTCCAACCATAAAATTGAATCAATGTCGAGGTTGTTGGTCGGCTCATCCAGAAGCAAAATATCTGGATTCCCAAATAATGCTTGGGCTAAAAGCACCTTTACCTTATCTGAACCATTCACATCCTTTAAAAGTAAATTATGCAAATCTTCTTTGATCCCTAAGCCACTTAAAAGCGTTGCAGCCTCTGATTCAGCTTCCCAACCATTTAGTTCGGCAAATTCAGCTTCTAAGTCAGCCGCTTTATTTCCATCCGCTTCAGAAAAATCCTCTTTTAAATAGATAGCATCCTTCTCAAGCATAATGTCATATAAACGCTTATTGCCCATGACTACCGTCTGAAGAACAGGAGTTTCCTCGTATTCAAAATGGTTTTGCTTTAAAATGGACATCCGCTCCCCAGGGTTCATCGAAATGCTTCCCGTTTGAGAATCAATTTCCCCTGAAAGAATTTTCAAGAACGTTGATTTACCAGCTCCATTTGCGCCAATTAGGCCATAACAATTTCCTTCGGTAAATTTAATATTTACCTCTTCGAACAATACTCTCTTCCCAAACCTAAGGGATACATTTGATGCTTGTAACATAACATTGAATTAAATAAGGCGCAAAATTACTCATTTTGAACCTAGAAAAAAATCTTAATTTTCATTCCTTTCCCATATTTTTTTTGTTATTTCGACCTTATAGACAATTCCCATAATAGGGAATTTCAAAAGAACCTTAGATGATTGTTGACAATTCACATGTTTTTTTACAGTTTAGTGAGCTCGGGGTTCATGTGCAAAGCGAAGCCAGTCAAGAGATCGAAATAATCACGTGGGATAAGATTAAAAAAAAGGAATCAGCCTTATGGTCTAAATTAAAAATAGAAAGACATCTCGTCAACGTATTAACCATTGAAATTCTAAATTCTGATTTCCTATTGATTCCTCAAGAATATGACACACAACTATATCGGATAGGTTTTTTAGAAAAAGCATTGGGTGAAGATGCGCTGCATGGAAAAGAGCTACATGAACAACCTGTCCATTGGATTGAATCAACCCTAACATTTTTAATTCCGAGTGAATGGAAAGATTTTGCCTCATCCCTTTTTCCGTTAGCTAAGATACATTACCAACATATTTTAGGCGAGTTACTCGCTGAAAACAAGCAAGCAAAAAGCAAAAACACGACCCAACTACATCTGTATTTACGGGGAAAACATGCGTTCATGTCGCTGTTTTATAAGGGGAAATTACAGTTGGCCAATGTATTTATACATCAATCAACCCTAGAATTAGCCTTTTATTTACATTCCATCCGAGATTCATTTGACGTTTTGTTAACTCGCGAAACAGTTAATATTCATAGTTCCGGGGCTGAAAGTGATGCCACGATTCAATCATTAGCACAATACAACATCCTCATTTAATTATGGCAAATAATAAAATTGCTTTTTTTCCCGGCTCCTTTGATCCTTTCACGAAAGGTCATCAGGATATTGTTTTGCGTGCCTTGCCTTTATTTGACGAAATAGTTATTGGAATTGGTCAAAATTCGAACAAAGCCCGTTACTTTTCATTGGATAAAATGAAAGCCTATATTGAACAAACATTTAAGGGTAAACCCGTTAGAGTAGTCACCTATCAAGATCTTACCGCTAACGTGGCCAAGGAAGTGGGCGCCAAATTCATCATTAGAGGGTTAAGAAATACGACTGACTTTGAATATGAAAACTCTATTTCTCAGGTAAATCGACATATCAATCCCGAATTAGAAACAGTATTTCTAATTACATCTCCCCATTTAGCTCCTATTTCGTCCACGATTATTCGGGATTTACATCGGTATGGAAGTAAGATAGATGATTATTTACCTTATGATTTAAATGGTATTTGAAGAGTAGAAAAACGCTGAATCACGTACCTGATTGAGCTGTACGTGTCAGAAAGAGCTATTTTATTCATTTCAGATTGGCTTAGCCATTCCACTTTTTCTATATTTTCTTCTTTTTGGGGAATCAATTTGTGCTTCTGATTCGTATGCATCATGTACCATTTAGTTCTTTTCAAAACACGTTGGTTCTTGTGTGTATAGGTGTGGTAAGTCGTGCATAATTTGAATTCTAATTTGGCCTGCACATTGCATTCCTCCTCCACTTCTCGTATAGCCGCAACTTTAAAGGATTCATTTTTCTCCAATTTCCCTTTGGGCAGATCCCATTTCCCTAATCGATAAATCCACAATAATTTATTTTCCTCGTTAAGCACAACCCCTCCAGAGGCTTCAATCAGCGAATATAAGCTGATTATTTTTTGTTTGAACGCTTTTTTGTTATCTACTAAAATATACAACGAGTGAAAATCCAATTTAAATTGGTGTAAATCTTCGATGATTTTTCCCATTTGGACCAAGGAAACATTAAGCAAACAAGTGTGTCCTTTAAACTCTTTAATCTTAATTGGCTTTAATCTTGCGTCGATAATTAAATCATAATCTTCTTTCAAAGGCAGATCATTTTTTTTAGAAAGACTAGTTATTCGAATGGGGCGATCGTCAATGAAAATTATCATGCGTACTATCTCAATTAATTTTATCAAAATTAGAATTAAATAATGAAAGATGAACTGAAAAAAGTATTTTTGTAGGAAAGAAAAATAGAAAAATATTTATGGAGAATTTAAGTATTCAACAAGAGGTAGCCCAGCATTTATTACAGATCAAAGCGATCCAACTTAGGCCCGATGAACCATTTACTTGGGCTTCAGGCTGGTATTCACCTATATATTGCGATAATCGTATTTCTCTTTCATTCCCAGAAGCTAGAACTTATATCAAAAATAGCCTATCAGCCGTAATTAAAGCATACTTTTCTGATGTAGATATTATTGCCGGTGTAGCTACTGCAGGTATCGCTCAAGGCGCATTAGTGGCAGATTACCTAGACCTACCCTTTTGTTATGTAAGACCAGAGCCTAAAAAACATGGCATGGGAAACCAAATTGAAGGATCGATTCAGCCTGGTCAAAAAGTCGTTTTAATCGAAGATTTAATCTCCACAGGAGGAAGTTCTCTAAAAGCTGCTGAAGGCCTTGTAAATGCTGGAGCAAAGGTTTTAGGCATGGCTGCCATTTTTACCTATGGTTTTGATATTTCCGTTCAGAATTTCAAGAACGCTAATATCCCTTTTTACGCATTAAGTAATTACGATGTCCTGATCGATGAGGCCGTAAAACTTAACTACATTTCAGACTCTCAATTGGTTACTTTGCAAGACTGGAGATTAAATCCCAGTGAATGGAGAAAATAATTTATTTGATTATGTAGCGATGCCCAGGAAGTGCTTTTAATACCCCCTGAAATTCTAAGTTTAATAAAATAGTGGCCAATTGGCCCATATTTTTTTGAAGTTGCCAAGCAATTTCATCCAAGGGAATTTCCCCTTTTTTATGAATCAGTGAAAGCACTTCTGATTCCTCAACTGTATACCGATTCCATTGCAAGTTTTTATTCCGATGAATGATATCTCCAGATAATTCCCAATTCAAGTGCGCGCACAAGTGATTCCAATCCGTGTAAATATTGGCTTTATGCTTTTGAATTAACAGATTACAGCCCTCAGAAAATAATTTATCAAGATTCCCTGGAACCGCAAATACCTCCCTATTGTAGTTATTTGCATAATCTGCTGTAATTAATGCTCCTCCTTTTTCGGCAGCTTCAACTACCAAGGTGGCATCGGACATTCCGGCAATGATTCGATTACGCAAGGGGAAAAAACGGGCATCCGGCTTTTGACGCAAAGGATACTCAGATAAAATACCCCCATTTTCAATGATTTCATCTACATATTTTTGATGGGAATTAGGGTAAATCCAATTAAATCCACCCGCTAAAACAGCTACTGTACTAATCTTAGCATTCAGGCATGCCTTATGTAAAGCAATATCAATCCCATAAGCTAAGCCACTCACAAAGGTAATTCCTTGGCCTACCGAATCTTTGACTAAATCGGAGGTTACTCTTTTCCCATATTCAGTTGCTTTTCGAGTACCCACAACCGCTAAGATTTTCTCAGCATTTAAATCTTGATTTCCTTTCCAATATAATAAATTGGGTGAATCAAAAATTTGCTTTAAGCGATTGGGGAAATCGAGATCTGTGTAAAATAATACTTTGGTATGTTCTCGTTGGCAGTCTAGCCAAATAGATTCTGCCTGTACAACTAATCCCGATTGATGAACGGCAGCAGCCAAAACAGGACCTATGTGAGGAATTTTTAATAATTGAGATCGGGTCGATTTGAAAATATCTCTCGCCGTTCCCATGTAGGACATGAGCCTTCTTGCGTTAATGACGCCTATTTGTGGAATAATAGATAAGGCTATTTGGTAAATTTTCTCTTCTTCAGTGGTAGGCATATGTAGTAAATTATGCCTCAATCTACACTCTTTTTATTCCAATTGATCGGAAAAAGACTTTAAAAAATTACGAATATCAGTAAGCTGATTAATTACGACTTGATTGGGATTTATTGGATTTCCTTTGCTATTTAATGCTAACTTAGCCCCTTCTAACGTCATTCCTTTTACCTCAATTAAATCATACAGCACTTCAATTTTTTGAATATCCACAGCTGTATACTTTCTAGCGCCCGTAGATTTGCGCTTTGGTAAAAGATGTGGAAATTGAGATTCCCAATATCTTAATTTAGACGTGTTGAGTTTAAATCGGTCTGCAACTTCAGAAATAGAATAATAAAGTTTTTCGTATTCCATAGCGTAAAATAAAGAAAGCTTGCAACAGGTAATTCATTAATTCGAATAAAAAAAACTAATTTTGTAATTCCTGTCGACAAAAGTAAACAGGTACAAGTAAAATACCCATTAATTTACAAAATAAAAGCAATGACCTCATCTGAGATCCGCCAACAATTTCTAGATTTTTTCGCTTCAAAAGGACATTTAATTGTCCCATCAGCTCCATTAATAGCAAAGAACGATCCTACTCTGTTATTTAATAATTCCGGAATGGCTCAATTCAAGGATTTTTTCCTTGGAAATGGAACTCCGCCGGCCAAAAGAATTGCCGATACGCAAAAATGTCTTCGGGTTTCAGGAAAGCATAATGACCTTGAAGATGTAGGTTTTGACACCTATCACCATACCATGTTTGAAATGTTGGGCAATTGGTCCTTCGGTGATTATTTCAAAAAAGAAGCATTAACCTGGTCATGGGAGCTTTTAACAGAGGTTTTTAAATTACCCAAAGATCGAATTTACGTATCTGTTTTTGAAGGAGATAAGAAAGATGGCGTGCCTTTCGATCAGGAGGCATTTGATCTTTGGAAAAATATCGTGGGAGAAGACCGAATTATCTTTGGAAATAAAAAAGATAATTTCTGGGAAATGGGAGAAACAGGGCCCTGCGGACCTTGTTCTGAGATACATATTGATTTAAGAGATCAAGCAGATGTAGATGCAATTTCAGGAAAAACATTAGTGAATGCCGATCATCCTCAGGTAGTTGAAATCTGGAATAACGTTTTTATGCAATTCGAAAGAATGGCTGACGGTTCACTCGTACCTCTCCCGTCTAAGCATGTGGACACAGGTATGGGCTTTGAACGCTTATGTATGGCGATTCAAGGTAAGCAATCGAATTACGATACAGATGTTTTTCAAGGCACCATAGAAATACTTGCAGAGAAATTTGGTCAAAAATATGGGGAGTCCAAATGGCCAGACATTGCAATGCGCGTAATCGCAGATCACATTAGGGCGATTGCATTTTGTATTGCGGATGGCCAACTACCTTCCAATACGAAGGCTGGTTACGTCATTAGGCGTATTTTACGTCGGGCAGTAAGGTATGGTTACACCTATTTGAATTTCAAAGAACCCTTTTTGCACTTATTAATTCCTTCGTTAGCACAACAATTTAAAGGAGTTTTTGACGAATTAATTGCCCAAGAAGCTTTTGTAGCCAAAGTGATTTATGAGGAAGAATTATCTTTTTTAAGAACCTTGTCTTCAGGGCTAATCAGATTAGATAATTTGATGGAAAAAGCGCAAACCAATCAAATTAAAATTTTAAGTGGGGAAGAAGTTTTTGAATTAAATGACACCTATGGATTCCCGATTGATTTGACAGCGCTAATTGCGCGTGAAAATGGAATGGACATCGATGAGGCTGGATATAACCAAGCACTCCAAGCACAGAAATTGAGATCTAGGAAAGATGCGGGTGCAAGCGCAGAAGATTGGGTATTTGTCCATGATGGAGATGAGGTATCGTTTGTGGGCTACGATGAAACAAAAGTCGATACACGAATTATAAAGTATCAAAAAACTCAAAATAAATCAGGTTTACAATATAAAGTAGTCCTAGAAACTACTCCTTTTTATGCTGAATCAGGGGGCCAAGTAGGTGATTCAGGTTATTTGCATTTTTCTTCCGGGAAGAAAATTCAAGTCCTGGACACCAAAAAAGAGAATGATTTAATTGTTCATATAGTTACTGATTCGGGTATCGAGCAGGTTATCAATGAAGAATTATCTGCCGAAATAGATGTCAGCCGACGTAGAGTTATTACTCAAAATCATAGTTCAACGCACTTATTACAAGCTGCGCTCCAAGGAATATTAGGAAAGCATGTGGGCCAAAAAGGAAGTTTGGTGAACGATGAAATACTAAGATTTGATTTTTCGCATTTTCAAAAGGTAAGTGATGAAGAAATCAAGCAAATCGAGTCCATTGTCAATGCAAAAATTGCTGAGAACATTCCTCTCCTAGAAGAAAGAAATGTACCCATTGCCCAAGCAAAAGATAAGGGAGCCATGGCGTTATTTGGTGAAAAATATGGGGATTTTGTCCGTGTGATCACCTTTGATAAAAACTTTTCAGTGGAACTTTGTGGAGGTACGCATGTACCGTCAACAGGCGAAATCGGTTTATTTAAGATTATTTCAGAAAGTTCAGTGGCCACAGGAGTTCGCCGAATAGAAGCAATCACATCCAAAAAGGCCTATGAATTACTCAGTACACAAGAACAAATTTTAGATGAAATAGACCAATTACTTAAGTCTCCAAAAGACTTAGTTAAGGCCGTTGGCCAATTGATCGAACAAAACACAAGTCTTCAAAAATCCATCTCTGCCTATCAGAATAAGGAAGTCGGCGATGTAAGGCAATCATTAAAGTCCCAAATTCAAAACAAGGATGGTATTGATTATATCATTCAGCAAGTAGAAATTCCTACGGCGGATGCGCTGAAAAACTTAGCCTTTGAATTACAGTCGGAGAGCAATTCTACTTTTTGCTTCTTAGCGGCTGAAATTGACGGAAAAGCCAGTTTAGTTCTTGCTATTTCTAAAGAATTGACAGAAAAGAAATCATTAAATGCAGGTACTATTATTCGCGAACTAGCCAAAGAAGTTCAAGGCGGAGGCGGAGGCCAAGCATTTTTAGCTACAGCAGGTGGGCAAAACCCGAGCGGAATTAAGGCTGCATTAAAATTGGCGTTAACGTATTTATAAACATGAATTCAGCGATCCCATGGATGTCATTTGAGCAGGTTTGCTCTACCATGGATGAAATGGGAAAAAGCAATAATCCATTCCTATTTTTCGTGGATTATAAAGCTGAATCGGGTTGGATTGGAACTCCCAGCGAAGCCCAAGCATTAGGGATAAAGTACGAAATAGGATCAAATAAAATTGCAGCAAAGTCTGAAAGCAAACCTATTTTCAATAAAACCCCCATTTCAGAATCAAGTTATCTTGATAAATTCAATCAAGTACAAAGAGCTATTCAACGAGGTGATTCCTTTTTAATCAATCTAACCGCGCCTACTCAAATTGAGACCAATTTGAGTATTGAGGAAATTTATTTGATTGCTCAAGCACGATATAAACTATTAGTTCCTGAATTCTTTACTGTATTTTCACCCGAATGCTTTATTCAGATTGAAGAGAATAAAATAAAATCATTCCCAATGAAGGGGACTTTGGCCGTAGCAAATCATTCAAGCCCTGATAATTTAATTAATGATGTCAAAGAGCAGGCGGAACATGCGACCATTGTAGACCTAATTCGAAATGACTTAAGCCAAGTGGCCTTCCCGATCCAAGTAGAAAAGTATAAATTTATCGACCAGGTAAAAACCCATGAAGGTGATTTATGGCAGATGTCTTCCCTAATCTCGGGAGAATTATTAGATGAATATAAAGGGCATTTTGGGAAAGTATTAACTAAATTATTGCCCGCTGGATCAATCTCTGGCGCTCCCAAAACCTCTACATTAAAGATCATAAACGAAGTGGAAGACTATACAAGAGGTTTTTACACCGGAATCATGGGACTGTTCGACGGACATTTATTTGATTCTGGAGTCATGATTAGGTATATTGAAACATCGGAAAACAAAATGACCTATAAAAGTGGTGGGGGAATTACGGTTTTCTCGGACGCCAAAAAAGAATATCAAGAATTAATTCAAAAAGTATATTTACCCTTTTAACATGGAATTATCAGAAACAATATGTATTGAAAATGGCCTATTGAAAAATTTGCCTTACCACCAAAAAAGGGTTAACGAAACCTTTGAATCCATTTATCCAGATCAACTTCCATTTGACTTAAGTGAGGCACTATCCAAACAAAATATTCCCTCCAGCGGCATTTACAGACTACGCGTTATTTACGAAGAGCAAATAAAGTCCATTGAATTTATACCCTATCAAGAGAAAAAAATAGCCTCTTTTAAGATCATAAATACAGGCGAATTCGACTATGGGTTTAAATGGGCGGATCGATCCTATTTTGCACAAGTTCTTTTAGAAAATAAGGAAGTGGACGAAGTGATATTTGAGTTAGATGGTAAAATTCAAGATTGTACTATTGCCAATCTCGCTTTTTTGAAAAATGGAATATGGTATACACCTAAAAATCCCTTGCATTGGGGCACCACGCGCGCGCGATTAATTGACCAAAATAAAATTCAGGAAACTGATATTTTTTTAGATGAATTGTCTAGCTACTCCCATATTTGCTTGATTAACGTTTTCAGAGAATTGAGTTTAGCTAAATCACTTTCGGTTTCAGCAGCTATTTTGTAAATTCGTTTAATCCAACAAAATGAGCTCAAGCAAAAGTCCTTCTTTTTTATTGCATCAAAAATTTCCTTTTGAGCCCACACCGTCGCAAGTCCAACTATTTGAAAAATTAAGTGGATTTATCTTGAATCAAGATGAATGGGCTCCCCTAACTTTTATTATTAAAGGGT
>CANKVC010000048.1 GCA_947486835.1 Cytophagaceae bacterium
GCACCTTCGGGAAATGCGGGTCATGCCTGAAAAGGTGAACATGGGTTTATTGGCAAAACTCCAAGATGTCTTACTTGTGTTCGTAACTGCGTCATAAGAGTCGCCTTTTGTGGCGCCCCAACCAACATTCAAAGTCACATTGTTTTCATTAGAGCCCAAAGTTAAAGATCCATACCCTACGCCGATGCCCAAATTTAAGTTGCTAATGAGTGAACTGGCCAATAAAATTCCACCGCCCACATGTACATTTTCGCTTACTTTTTTGCCGAATTTTGGGGTAATGTAAAATAAGAATGGAACGACAACTCCTCCTCCAATGGAAAACTGATCACTAAGGCCAATTTGTAAGCTGTTGGATAATAAGTATGCGTTTTGGAAATACTTTTCTCCTTTTTTAAGCGGTATGGCTGATGGGCCAAAGAAATAACGCGTCGGGTGCGGGTTAGGAAAAAGGTATTGCCCATTTTTAATTTGATTCTCCTCGATGATTTTTATTGATTTAATGGCTGATTTAGAGAGGGTAATCTGACCTAAATTTTGGGTTAAAATACTTAATGTCGATTCTGTTTTTGATGCTAATTTCCCTAAAATGGTTTTTCCATCATTTAAAATTAGTTCGACATAGAGTTCGCCTTTTAATTCAGAAATTTTTAGAATGCTTGATTTCTGTATGCTGATTTCTCCCAAAGTGAAATCTCGGAAAAAAATAGACGATTCATTTTCACTGATTTTATTTCCAGTTAGAATAAATTGGTCTTTTAGAATGATGGAAAAATTTTGTTGGTTTGAGCCCTGAATAGTTTTGATTGCCGCATTTTGGCCATAAACGAACGAGCTAAGCGCAAGACATACAATTAAATAAATCGATTTCATGGCCATTTGTTTTGTGATTAAAGGTACAATTTATTTTATATTTGAATTACTAATCCCTTAATATGAAAAAAATAATCTTGAGGCCATTTCGGTATTTGAGTCCTTTTTTTATTTTTCTATTGGCCATTATTGGTTTCAAGTCCCATGGAATAGTTTGTTGGCTCGTGCCGATCTATATTTTTTTCATGATCCCCATCTTAGAGTTAATCATGAAACCCGTCGCTGAAAACGTAGGTGAAGAGGTGGAGGATCAAATCAGAAATGACAAATTTTATGATTGGATATTGTATGCGGTTGTGCTATTGCAATATGGCAGTCTGTATCTTTTTCTTTCAAACATATCGGAAAGTTCAGGATTTGATTTGATGGGTCAAATAATTTCCATGGGGATTTTATGTGGAACATTTGGGATTAATGTGGCTCATGAATTGGGGCATAGGAAATCCGTTTTTGAGCAGTTTTTGGCTAAGTTATTGTTGCTGACAAGTTTATATACACATTTTTTTATTGAGCATAATAAGGGACATCATGCGCATGTGGCAACGGAAGAGGATCCTAGTTCTGCTGTTTTAGGCCAGTCGATTTATTCTTTTTGGCCGCAAACGGTTTTTGGAACTTATTTTAAAGCTTGGAAAATAAATCTGGCTGAGTTGAAAAAGAAGGGTTTAGGTTTTTTTAGTTTTCACAATGAGATGCTGCTTTTTACGTGCGCGCAACTTATTTTGATCGGGGTTATTGGATTTTATTTTGGTTTAAATACAATTTATTTTTTCCTGATTTCTGCTACTATTGGTGCTTTATTATTAGAAACAGTTAATTACATAGAGCATTATGGATTAAAACGTAAACGTAATCCCAGCGGAAATTTCGAGCGAGTTTTACCCAAGCATTCTTGGAATAGCAATCACCTTTTGGGGCGCTTAATGCTCTTTGAATTGAGTCGACACAGTGACCATCATTACTTAGCCTCTCGGAAATACCAAGTTCTTCGGCATCATGAAGACGCTCCACAGATGCCTACGGGATATCCTGGGATGATTGTTTTAGCGTTATTTCCGCCTCTTTGGTTTCGAGTGATGAATCGCCAATTGAAAAAATATGAGTCTATTATTTCTGCTTAGACATATCTAATAGCTCGATATTTTTAAAGTCAATTTCTTGGCCTTCACTTTGCAAGGCTATAAATCCACTTTTTAAGCGTTGGCCATCAATTTTCAATGCCGGATTAAAGCGATTCGCTACTCCACCACCCATTTGCGGGTTAGTATATTCCAACACATTTTCCCCATTGATGATATGCGTGACAAGTGAATCACCTCGAACGATCAATTCAGCATGAATCCATTGATCTCCATCGTAAGTTTTTGACGATGAATTGATGCAATGCCTAGGATCCACCCGACCTTTATATACGACGTCAGTACCAGGAGAACACATGTTTCCAGTCGGTCTTGGTTTTCCATCTGCTAGCATGCCTAAAAATTGCATCTCAACTGAAATAGGCCAATCCTGCTCTTTAAGTATTGTTTTAGGATCTTGCGAGTGGAACATAATGCCAGAATTCCTTTCGGTGTAGGAGGGGGCATCTTTGCGCCAAATACCAGTAAAACGATAGTCTATTTTTAGTTTATAATTGGAGTAAGGCGTATTATAAAATAAATGCCCATAACGCTCATTGAACTTGTCATATTGATCATAACGTACTTTTATGATGCCATCTTCTACTCTAAATGTATTTCCAAAATTATCCCCCACTTCATGGTGATGAATCTTGACCGTCCAGTTTTTTATGTTCTTGCCATTAAAAAGCTTAATCCATTTTTCTCTTTTGGGAGCGGAAAAAGATTGTGATGAAATGAATAGTAAGCATAACAATGTTACATTCTTCATAATTTTAGTTGGTTTAGAAGCTTCTTACAGCCATGATGTTACATTTGAAATCTTTAAAATAACTGGATTGCATTCCCGTATTTAAATTGTGAGTCCATGCATTTCCTTTGTCTATTTCTGTGGATGTCCAGTACCAAGTCGATTTAAATATTCCGCCGTTACCCAATTTTTTGAAATTTAATTTGGGATGAATAAGGTCAAATTCTTCTTTCGTCGGTAGTCGCCAATCATCAAATCCATTGGCATTTAAGTCGTCACATTTTTTCTTTGCGTCCTCGAAATCCCCTTTGCCGACTAGCTCCACGGTTGCGATAAGCCCATGTCCATTTTTTTCATAAATCAAGTATCCGCCTAATTTGATCGGGGGAGTTTTTTTGATGTTGTCTTGTCCAAACATGCTCGTCGCAACGAGCAAAAATGTGGCACAAATAATAAAATGGATGGTATTTTTAATGGTTGATTGAACGGCCATATCTTGGTTTATTTATTGATTTTCAAATTTATGGAATTTTGCTCAAGTTATTAATAATTAAATTCTTAAATAACCGTTTAATATCCGATTATATATTGAAAATTATGTTGTATTATTGTGTTAATCCTAATTTTTTTATTGGTTTTAATGAGAAATAGTATTCCGTTTTTTAGATTAATTATATTTTTATTTTTTATTTCTTGTGGATCAGTTTTTGGTCAGCAAACCCAAAGTTCTACCGATCATTTAATTCATTATCGGCAAGGTAAATCCTTTTTTGAAGCTAGAAATTATTTGGCGGCCCAAGAGGCATTCAGGACCTATCTATATGGTCTAACAGAAACGAATGCTGAGATGCTGAGTGAAAAAATATCAGCAGAGTATCTATTATGCATGTGTTCGATTTATTCCATGCGCCCCGAGGCTGAGGTGTTGGCCAATCGCTTTGTTGAAAATTATCCCAAGAATCCATATTCAGCAGATCTCGTTCGTGATTTAGGAATCTATTTTTATGAGGCGGGGGATTGGAAACGAGCCATTAAATATTTGGCTAAAGGTTCATTGACCAACATAGAATTTAAATTCAAATTAGCCGTTGCTTATTATCAAATAGGTCAAAAAGACGATGCTCATGGTATATTTAATCAAATAAAAGGAGAACCAGAGGAAGAGTATTCTCAGCCTGCAGCTTATTTTTCTGGTTTAATAAATTTTAATAGCAAGCACTATGATTTGGCCATTGAAGATTTTAAATTCATTGAAGGGGAATCAATTTATGGCCTTGAAGCGCCACGGTGGATTACAAGTGCCTTGCTGAAACAGGAAAAGTTTACGGAGCTTTTGGCTTATGCAAGTCCACTTTTGAAAAACCCAAATTCTAAAATCAAGCTTGATGATATTGGATTGATGGTTGGTAATTTAAGGTTTCAACGAGAAGATTTCCAAGAGGCTTATCAGGTATACCAACAATTATTTACGAGATACCCTGAGCGAATCACACGTTTGTTGACATTTAAAAAAGCATATTCAGTCTTTAAAATCAAGAATTATAAAGAAGCTAAAACGGAGTTTGATAAAATTGTTTTTGTTAAGGATTCATTAGGTCAGCATGTTGAATACAATAAAGGTTTGGTGTTGGAAGCCTTGGATCAAAAGGATGCTGCACTCAAGTCATTTGATTTAGTTAAATCTGTGAACTTTGATCCCCTAGTTACTCAGGATGCCTATCTTAAAAAAATTGGTATTTTGAATGATCAAAAGAAATTTACAGCGGCGTTAACCGAAATTGATGAGTGTAATAAACGTTTTCCGAAAGGAAAAAACCTCAATGATTTATTGAAATTGAGGGTTTTTACGGTGAGCAATTGGGGTAATTTAGGTGCCATTGAGGCATATTTGAAGCAAGCAAAGGGTCAAAATACCGATGTTCAATCTATTTATCAATCCTTGTTGTACGATAAGGCTAATCGGGCATATAAATCAAATGATTTGACAGAAGCCTTGGCTGATTTCAAAAAATCGTTGAGTTATCCAGTGAATGCCGAAATAGCTGCTTATGCTAAATATGGACAGGGAGAAATACTGTCGAAGACCAATCGGAATCCTGAGGCTGTCAAAGTATACATGAATTTACTTTCAGATATTTCTTCAATTGCTGACATGGATGGGCTTAAGCAGCGAGTTAGGTTAAGTTTAGCTCAGTCTTTTACGTATATGTCGATGTATGAAAAAGCCCAACAATATTTCGTGGAGTACGAAAGCAACATTAAAGATTTGACGGCCAAATACAATACCTATTTAAATCTTGCTGAGGTGTCTGTGGCTGCGGGTAAATTAAATGAAGGAATTAAATATTTTGACTTAGCCAGCTCGATTTCAGCGGAAAATAAATTTGAAATAGTCACGCGTAAAGCTTCTATTTTGTATGATCTACGAAAATACAAGGAGGCTTCTGCAGAATACGAAAAGCTTTTGAAACTAGGAAAATCTGGAGAAGAGACAGATTTTAATACCTATCGCTATTATGATTGTCTTTTCAGATTGCAAACAAATGAGGCCTATGCTAAAGTTATTAAAGGTTTGTATGAGTTGGTTAATCGACCTAATTTGGCACCTGCACTTTTAATAAAATCATTGATGGTGAAGGGACAATCCTATGAAAATACCGGTCAGTTTTTTGCGGCTGCTGATGATTATAGGCGAATAGTGACGGAATTTCCTAAAGATCCAGCTGCCAAAGATGCGATTGTTGGCCTGCGGGAAATGTTAACCCGAACAAATCGTTCTTTGGAATTTATCGCTATTTCTGAAAAATTTGAATTAGCCAACCCGGAGGATGAAGACAATGCAGATAGAAGTTTTGAAAATGTTCGTTTGAGTTTTAATATAAAACGATACAAAGAAGTTACATTTTTGGGACAAAAGTTTTTAACAAAATATCCAAAATTTGAAAGTGTCGTTCAGGCTAATTATTATTTGGCTGAATCTCATTTCCAATTAAAAAACTATGCTCAGTCGACGGAATTCTACAAAAAAGTGCTAAAGAGTTCTGTTGATTCGCTTCATGCTATATCAAGTGCAGGTATTATGAAAGGGTATTTAAAAATGGGTTATTTGGACTCAGCGGCTAATCATTTTAGCCAATTGGCAACGAGAGATTCGCTTGTTTTATCTATTTATACGGAAGAAATCGCCAAAGGATACGAACTGAAAGGGGATAAGCAAAAAGAAACCCAATGGTTGGTTCAGACCACAAAATTCGACTCGTTTTCAAAAGGAGCTCAGGCTTCCTTGCGTCTTGCGACCATGATGTCAAATGATGCCAAATATAAGGAATCGAATGATTTTATTAAGTTGAATTTTGTGGATAAGGCCGGTCGTTTTTACGATGCGGAAGCCTCAATTGTAGGAAAAGCCTTTTTATTATTGGCAGATAATTTTGCCAATTTGAAAAACATCCCACAAAGCAAAGCGATCTTATCTAGTTTGATTGAAAGTTCCGGTGATACTGAAATTAAGAAGTTGGCCAAAGTTAAATTACAAGCATTAAAATAAGTATGTTAGCAATGAACACACCCCTAGTTAAAGGCAACAAGATTTTTCTGACGCATTTTTTGTGGCTTGTTGGCATGCTTGCTACCCCTACCTTATTGGCCCAAAAAGGTACGATTGATCGGAGTGTCATAACCACGTTTGGAGGAGCTAAAAAGACGATTGACTTAAAGGTTTCAGATCGTAAATTTGAAGAATTGCCTTCCTTTAAAATCGAATCACCATCCGTGATTTTAAAAATGGATTCCAGGGATTGGCCCTTAGATTCGTTGGCTAAGTTTACGGAACCCGAAGCATTGAAATTGCAAGTTAATGGTTCAAAACTAGCTATTATAACCGTTAAAAACACCAATATTGCCAAATTTGGAATTGGAAATTATGGCCGAACTTTATTTAATTTTAATACAGGTTATGCTCCAAGTGAGAATAAATTTTTAGGCTTGTATGTCAATCATGACGCTAATCAAACAGGTTCTGTTTTAAATGAATATTCAGGAAGAAGTGAAAATGAAGTTCGCTTTTCTAGTCGAAGTTTTGGTAAGAAAGTATTTTGGGATAGTCGGGTTTCCTATAAAGAAAATACTACGGCTTTTTATGGCATGCAAGAAATCCCCAAGTATTATACCATAAGGGATCTAGAAGTTGTTAATAATCATTTTCTAGTTTCGGGTAATTTTAGTAATTCAGACAAGGAGGGTAAATCGGATTATTCAGGTACATCTTCCTTTCATTACTTCTCAAACCAACGAAATGAGTCGGAATGGGTTTCACAATCCAAATTTCAATATTCAACCGATTTTACACCTAATTTGATAGGGCAGATTGATGCTGATTTTATCCTGTCGGAACTTACGCAGGTCACAAGCTTAAGTAGACAGTTTTATCGCTTAAAACCTAAAATCCAGTTTTCTGGAGCCCGAATTGCTTTACAAGTAGGTTTGAATATCATTAATTCGAGTGATGGGATAGCAACTAAATCACAAGGGAGTGTTTTTCCGCAAATATCCATTGATTATGCACCTTCTGATATTTTTCATTTGTTTGGTGGGGTAGGAGGCGATGTGCAGTTTAATTCTTTGTCCAGTTTCTCAGCAGAATTGCCTTGGCTCGGTGCCAAAACGCAGATTAAAAATACAAGCCAAGTTGGAAATGTGTATGGGGGAATTAAAGGAACTACAGAAAAATACGTCGACTTTGAGCTTAAGTATGCTTATTCTGAATATGCAGATCTTCCATTTTTTGTTAATTCAATAACTCAAAATGGAGCTTTTGAATTGATTTACGTTGGGGATGAAAAAAAGGTTAAAGTAGTCAATTTAACAGGTCACTTTAATTTTAAGATGGCTGAAGGTATTACCACTGGGATAAAATTTGATGCGGCAACGTATGACAACTTAATCATTGAAAAGCCGTTTCACAGACCTAATTTGCTGGCTTCTTGGACAAATTCAATTCGATTATCCAATAAACTTTTATTGTCACCCGATGTTTATTTGATAAATGGTTTGTTTGCTCGTGATGTAAAAACCCAAAAAGCTGTGGCGTTAGATAATATCATGGATTTGAATGTTAAATTGCATTATCAGCTCAATCCGAATACAAGTTTTCATATTCAAGGAAATAATTTAACGGGCAAAGCGTATCAACGCTATATGAATTATGCGGTCCAAGGACTTAATTTTAATGCGGGCTTTGGTTACTCATTTTAATCATTGATTTTTGTCAGGTATTTCGTTTCGTAGGCCTAGATCTTTTTCTTTTGATTATTTTTGTTTTTAATCATTCAAATATGTTTCAAAGATCTTTCCTACTTTTTTTAATCATTTCCTCCCTTGCCTGCTCACAGGAAAAAAGTCAAATACGAAATTTTGGAAGTTTAAATGAAGTGCTTGATTGCCAAACTCTGGATGGCTTAAAATTAAAATATGGATCAGAAAATGTTATCATTGACACCTCTTGGGTGATTGGTGATGACACGTTGAGAGGTAGCATTATTTTCCCTAATTCCAAAAAGCAAGCGTTTGTGTATTTCCATGATGCGAACATCGTAGATGTGACGATAAAAGGAGAAAGCGCTGATTGGAAAACAAATTCAGGACTTTATTTAGGCATGACATTGTCTGAGGTTCAAGCTATAAACGCTAAAAACTTTACCCTTTCAGGATTTAATTGGTCTCATGGTGGTTCGGTGGTTAGTTGGGAAGGTGGAAAATTAACCGGTGATTCCACTCTGAGTCATTTGGCTGTGTTTTCTAATGTTTTAAATGAACACCCAGGTATTTCTGATGAAGCATATAAATTGATATCTGGGGAAGTCGAGTTCGACGTTCGGCATCCGGACATTCAAAAATTAAATCCAAAACTAGATTTGATATCCATTGTCGTCCCAGAAATTCCAACAAAATCTGAAGGAAAGAAAATAGGAAGCCGCATTCAGCAAAGCCAAGTTCCTAATTAAGGATTGACACAGTTGACAACCTTTCCCTCTATATACGATTTCAATGTATTTTCTAAGGAAGTAGTAATCCTTTTTCTAGCTTCTAGGCTAATCCAAGCAATGTGCGGCGTGATTATGGCATTTGGAATTCCGATGAGCGGATGGCCAACGGTCGGTGGTTCCACCTCTAACACATCTAAAAGCGCTGCACTTATTTGGCTCGAAACCAAAGCTGATTTTAGATCTAGTGAATGAATTAAACCACCTCTGGATGTATTGATTAAAATAGAACTACTTTTCATGCGGGAAAGAAATTCGCTATTGACCATTTTGTCCGTCTTGGGTGTTAGTGGGCAGTGTAAACTAATTACATCGGAGGTTGATGCTAATTCATTTATGCCGACAAACTTCCGATTGGCTAGTTTTAAATCTTTGGTATGGTGATAAATCACTTGCATGCCTAAACTTTCAGCCATACTGGCGAATGCTTGGCCTATGTTGCCCATGCCTATAATTCCTAAGGTTTTCCCGTGCCACTCCCGAATCGGACTTAAAGTATAAGACCAATCTTGGTTTGAGCTCCATTCGCCTCTTTTGACCGATTTTTCATGCAAATCTACTTGATTGCTATAATTCAGCAACATCGCTAAGGCATGTTGGGCTACCGAAAATGTCCCATAATTGGGGACATTAGACACTTGAATTCCTTTTTCCTTACATGACTGAACATCCACGATGTTATACCCAGTGGCTGAAACTAAAATCAGTGCAAGGTTTGGAAATAAAGATAAATCGTCGGCGCCAATAGGGCATTTATTGGTTATAATTACCTCTATGGAATGATCAACCTGTTTTAATTCATCTCGAGAAGTACGATCTCGAAAAATGATTTCACCATATTTTTCAAAAATAGATACATCTAAATCCTTTTGAAATAGGGTAAATCCATCTAAAATTAGAATTTTCATGATTTCAGTTTTGGGTTATTCTGATGTCTTTCCTTATCTCTTTCGGTCTTTTTTAAAAGACTTTTAGTGAGTGCCTCTTGTAAATCAACTCCCGTTTGGTTGGCCAAACAGATGAGCACAAACAAAACATCCGCCATTTCTTCCCCTAAATCTTTGTTTTTATCCGACTCTTTTTCGGATTGTTCCCCATATCTTCTGGCAATAATGCGGGCCACTTCTCCCACCTCTTCCGTCAGCATGGCCATATTAGTGAGTTCGCTAAAATATCGAACACCTACTTCTTTAATCCATTTGTCGACTAATTTTTGTGATTCTTGTATGGTCATTAGCTAGGATTTTTTGAGTCTATGATGATGGTTACAGGTCCGTCATTGATCAGTGAAACTTTCATGTCTGCACCAAAAACCCCTGTTTGAATGGGTTTGGTGAGTTTAAATGTTAATTGTCGGGTCATTTCCTCATAAAGAGGTATTGCATGTTCGGGCCGACTAGCTTCTATGAAACTTGGCCGATTTCCTTTTTTGGTGGATGCGATTAAAGTAAATTGACTAACTAATAAAATATTGCCATCTACTTGGGATAAGTCCAAATTCATTTTTCCCTCTGCATCAGAAAAAATGCGTAAACCAATTATTTTATTGGATAAATATTGGACATCCTCCATTGTGTCAGCTTCATGGATACCTAAAAGCACCACAAAACCTTTCTCTATATGGGCATGTAATTGATGATTAATATGAAGCTGCGCCTCAGAAACCCGTTGGACTACCGCGATCATCCCCTACAATAATAAATAGACAATCATGAAATATACCCCATAACCCAATATATCGTTGGTCGTAGTGATAAATGGACCACTCGCCACCGCAGGATTAATTTTCAATTGGTTTAAAACTAATGGAGTGATGGTTCCCATTAATGAGGCTAGCATAACCACGGCAAAGAGTGAAATAGAAACAGTGGTGGACAACATTATTTCGCCGGAATCAACGAGCAACGAACATCCAAAAGCAAAAATGGCTGCAATGATAGCATTGATGAATGCCACAATTAATACTTTTTGAAGTCGTTTCCAAAGCGTTGTGTCAAGACCACTTTTATCGGCTAAACTTTGAACAATTAAAGAAGAAGATTGTATACCCACATTACCACCTGTTGACCCAATTAGCGGGATAAATGCTGAAATTGCTGGTAAAAGGGCTATGGTATCATCAAATCGATCGATGATTTTAGCAGCAAAAAAACTGCCGATCATACCGCCAATTAACCAAGGTAAACGGGAACGAACTAAAAGCCAAATGGAGTCATCTTCTTCCACGTCCTCCGAGATACCGGCCATGACTTGAATATCCTCTTGGGCTGATTCGGTGATAAAATCGACTACGTCGTCAATGGTAATTCGGCCTAAAAGTCGGCCTTGAATATTGATCACAGGAATCGCCTCAAGGTCATATTTTTGCATAATGTCAGCCACTTCTTCCCCGGCAACATAGGTTTGAACGGACACGATTTCATCGTCTTCGTATACATCTTGTATTTTAGAACCTCGCTTGGCTAAAATTATTTTCTTTAAAGAAACGGTTCCAAGTAATTTCCCATCATCATCTACGACATAAACGGAATATACTTTCTCCACATCTTCGGCTTGTCGGCGAATTTCCTCCACACACTCAGTTACCGTTTGCTTGACATTAATTTTGATTAACTCCTTTTGCATTAATCCCCCAGCACAGTCCTCATCATAATGCATGAGGTCAATAATGAACCTAGCTTGTTCGCGGTCTTTTAAAAGTGCGATCACTTCCTCTCGTACGCGAACAGGTTGTTCGTTCAAAATATCAACAGCATCATCCGAATCAATTACATCGATGTATTCAGCTATTTCGTTTGAGTTAAAATTTTTTAAAAACTTTTTACGATCGTCCGCGTCAATCGTTGAGATAATCTCTGCGGCAATTTTTGTATCTAAAAGGAGTACAATGTATTTAGCTTCTTCACCCGTTAATTCGATTAAGATATTAGTAATATCTGCTGGAAATAGCTCATCAGTTTTTTGAATTATTTCATCCGTCGCCTGATTTTGAATCAACAAGCGAACCTCTTCTAAATACTCTTTCGTGAGTTCAAACGGAAGGTGTTGTGTGTTTACTACTTCCATGATTTGAGGTTAAGAAAATGAATAATCTGCAAATTTATAAAATATTGGCTTAAATCAGGCAATTTGAAAGGAAGATATCCAGAATTAGGCTCCTGGATATCCCTGAGCTTTCCACAATTCAGTTAATTCAGTGAATTCGGGTACTCCTAATTGCTCAGCTCTTTTGGTTAACAAAGGATGATCAGGTAATTGCAATGACCTAAGGGCATTCCTTAACGTTTTTCTCCTTTGATTAAAGGCCATTTTTACTAAAGCTTTAAATTTTGCGGGATCACATTCCAGTTTTTTATCCCAATTTCGTACCAATCGTATGACGCCTGAATTGACTTTTGGGGGAGGAGTAAACACCTCTGGTCCTAAACTAAATAAATATTCAATGTCGTAATGGGCTTGGAGTAATACACTTAAAATCCCATAATCCTTGTTGCCTGGTTTTGCGGCTAATCTTACCGCTACTTCCTTTTGTAGCATACCTACGATTTCGACACATTGGTCTTTATATTCCAAGACTCTAAAAAATATTTGAGTGGAAATGAAATAGGGGAAATTGCCAACAATCCCGAATTTTTCTTCACCAAAAATATTTTCTAATGGATACCGTAGAAAGTCGCCATCGATCAACCTAGGTCCGGTAAACTCAAGGTAATTTTTTCTCAAGTAGGCAACGGATTCCTGATCTATCTCAATTAATGAAGTTTGGTATTCCGTTTTTTTGACCAAAAACTGTGTCAAAACCCCCATTCCTGGCCCAATTTCCAACACTTTGTTGTAGGCACCATTAGGTTGGAGCCCATCCACTATTCGCTTAGCTGCGTCCAAATCCTTTAAAAAATGCTGTCCTAGACTTTTCTTTGCTCTTACTTGCACGTGCGCTCCTGGGTTTATTGAGTAAAATTAAGCCCTTTTTCGTACATTTAAGCAAAATTTTAAATTTACCCATGGAGCAGGCTTCCACTGATAATTTGATAAGGACATTAGAGGGCGTAAAGCTTTTTGGTCTTATTATGTCAACGGACGGGATCATTGTCCATGCCAACGCCTTTACACATACTATTTTAGGCTACGAGCCATCGGAATTAAATGGGAAAGATTTTTTCTCTACATTATTGCCTCCCGATGAAAGTGAGGCGAGACGCACTTCATTTAATAAGGCGATTGCCTCTGGTGGATTATTTGAAGAAAGAGAAAGAAATTACATCACTAAAACTGGCGCGGTAAAATGGGTGGAGGTTTCTTCCACCATCGTTAGTGAATCAGATTCAAATACTGTTTT
>CANKVC010000049.1 GCA_947486835.1 Cytophagaceae bacterium
CTACCTGCTCAGAAATGACATGGCCAAAAAACAATCGGGCATATTCAACCATCACATCACGAACGTCTTTGCTTGGATCCCAAGACATCTGGCTCCATATAACCTTATTTACATCGTCATGCACACCATCTGAATAAGACAAAAATCCATCGGTTAAAGGTGCGAAGCGATTATGAATTTTGGCGTAATACGCTGGCTGAGGGTTTGAAACCTCTCTGCCTTCGGTTAATGCAAAAGCTTGATCCCAATTTTCTGTAGGATACTGACAGCGAACCGTATGCGTTAAATCGGGGTAATGTCTATGTTTATATTGCTTAGGCAATCGATAGCGTGTATTGGCCATATCGGGGCTACTAGGTCCTGAGACGACGCCGGCCAACCAATCCGGCTTATATTTTTCAAGGTACTCATAAAAATAATTGACTTCTTCATCACTAAATCCCTGCAAGGATATCCACATGCCTGCCTCTGGATGGTATTTTTTCAGTTCGGCTGAAATGGCTTTTAAGAAAGGCATCACGTATTTGGGATGGTTGCTTCCGGGATCTCCCCCAGGAAAAAAGACACCATCTAATTTGGGGCATTTTTTGTAAAAATCCGCATGAAATTGCACCTCCTGTTTAAACTTAGCTTCATCAGCTAAATCTATATCAGCCGGCGTCCAAACCCAATAATCCAATCCATAATTCAAACATATTTGGCTTAATTTCAGATTCATTTCTTCTCTAGGTATTTTCATAAGTGGTCCTGGAGGGCCATCCTGAAAGGGAATATTTTCAATGGCATTTGAACCAAATAAGGCTAAATCTCGAATGTATTGTTCAAATTGTTTCTCATTCCAAGCATCCCATGAATTAGCTGTATTCCGATAACCCAATTGGTGCCCGCGAATGGAATACTGCGGGGCAGATATAATCTCATTTTTTTTGTCGACCCAAATTTTATTTTTAGACAAATCCGTTTGACGCAAAAACTCACCGATCGCGTACAATACACCCCGATCGTCTCCACCCATCAGCCACAGAATAGGCCTTTTTGTATTGGCATCCACCGAAATACAAAAACCATCTTTTTTAAATGCCGCCACATTTTTTGCTAGTTGGGGTACAGACGCCCCGTCTAAATTTTGATCCGTGGCAAGAACCAATGCGATCATGGGCGACAAATCCGACTGATTCTGAACGACTAAATTCAATTCAGTCCGAGCCTTTATTTCCTCCTGAAGCACTCGAATATAGGTCTCTCGATGAGGAGATTTCAACGATGCGGATGCATGAATTTTGGCTTTAGAAAAATCAAGAACTTGAGCTTGACTCATTAAACTAATGCCCAAGAAGAATAGTAAAAAAGAGTTACATGTATTTTTCATAAATTAGAATTAATACTATTTATATGCTTTCTGAACTTGTATTGAGATGTTCCTGATCGCCCACATATTTTTTGATCTGATTTAAATCGTTGTTTAATTGGTTTGCCGATAAATAGGCATCTGAACAATGAAGTATAATGTTAGCACCAGCTTTGGCCCATTCTAATTGCAAATTTAAACTATCACGATAGCCCGTATGTCCACCCACCGCGATCCCTTTTGATCTTGCGTTTTTTATGATGCCACAACTCAAGTCCAAAAACGCCTTTGAACTATATTGCTCAGGCATATCAAACGAAGTAGACAAATCATGGGGACCTATAATTAGGCCGTCGACGCCAGGGCCATCTAAGCTTTGAATGCTGGTAAATTCATTCATGGATTCAACACCCTTTTGACTTTCTACGTTAAGTATCAGCGTATTATTGCTATTGTGTTTAATCAAATACTGTTTTAATTCTTCAGATGGCTTTTCCTCCCCGTGTAAGATTCGCATCAGTTTTCTTCCTTTCAAAGGCCTATATTTGACTGCGCCAATCAAAACAATCACATCCTCGATTTCTTCTACATAAGGAACTAAAATAGCAGAGGCTCCTGCGTCGAGCGCTTGAGTAGCTAAAAAGGGACTTGGTTCTAAAATACGGACTAAAGGATTAACCCCTGCGGCTTTGAAGGCACGGCACATCCAACTTAGCGTTTCAATATTATATTGAACATGTTCATTACAAAAAAATACAAAATCGAGCCCCAAGCTAATGACCGAATCAAACATTTTAGGCGAAGTGGATGAAATCTGAGTCCCATAGACATTTTTACCCTCACGAAGTGCGTTGCGGAAATTTATTCCTACCATTGATTATTAGGTTTAGTATTTTAAATTTAAGGCAAGATGCCTCAAAGCTATAAAATTTCTCTAAATTTATACAATACATTAACAAATCAAGGATTTTGACATTTAAAGAATTAGGTCTAACAGACAGTTTATTAGCGGGAATTGACTCCATGGGGTACAAAACCGCAACTCCAGTACAATCTCAAGTGATCCAACCTATTTTAGCCGGCAAAGATATTATTGCGTCCGCTCAAACGGGTACGGGAAAAACGGCAGCATTTTTATTGCCGATTGTCAATAAGATCATCACAGAACCACATGATGAGAACAAAATAAATGCATTGATCATTGTTCCCACACGTGAGTTAGCCATTCAAATTGCTGACAACATGGAAGGCCTTGGGTATTTTACCAATGTCAGCTGCATTGCAGTGTATGGAGGTGGTGACGGAAATTCGTTTACCGCTGAAAAAACGGCCTTAACGAGTGGCTGTGATATTGTAGTTTGTACGCCTGGTCGAATGATTGCCCATTTAAATATGGGATATGTCAATTTAAAAGAAGTAAAATACTTGGTTTTAGATGAGGCCGACAGGATGCTCGACATGGGTTTCCAGGATGAATTGATGAAAATCATTTCTTTCCTAGCCCCTACTAGACAAAATCTTTTATTCTCAGCCACAATGCCTCATAAAATGAGGGAATTGGCAAGAAAACTATTAACGGATCCCGTAGAAATTAATATTGCGGTTTCAAAACCACCTGAACAAATTGTTCAAAATGCCTTTGTTGTTTATGAAGCACAAAAAGCACCATTGATCAAATATCTATTAAAATTAAAGGACTATACCCGGGTCATTATATTCTGTTCAAAAAAGCAAAATGTGAAGCTGTTAACAGCTGACCTAAAGCGTTCTAAATTTAAAGTAGAAGAAATACATTCTGATTTGATGCAAGACCAACGAGAAAAAGTCATGCAGGATTTTAGAAATAAAAATTTGACCATTTTAGTGGCGACCGATATATTAAGTCGGGGCATCGATATCGACGAAATTGAATTAGTAATCAATTATGATGTTCCTAATGACGGAGAAGACTATATACACAGAATTGGACGGACGGCAAGAGCCCAAAGCCAAGGAACAGCCTATACTTTTATTAGCCCGACAGAGCAAAGAAAATTTGCGACGATTGAAACGCTCTTAGAAAAATCAGTGATTAAAGCCGAGGTCCCAGCGGAGTTTGGTGAAACTCCTGCCTATGACCCAGCGGCTTATAAATCGGCTGAAAAACCAAGAAATTTTTCTTCCGGTGGAAATAAAGGAGGAAAAAAATTCTGGAAAAAGAAATAAATTATACTTTAGGAGGTTTTACTCCTGTATTGGCTCCCTGATTTAAACTAATATCCACAGGAGCGTTTGTTTTCCATGAACCCCGAGTAAAATCTGGCACATTCATAGACCGAGATCTATTATTGACGGACACCTCACTCAAAGGTACAATTGCACTCCATGCAGCAGCATCATATACATCTTGATCTAATGGAAGGCCATTTCTCAAGCAATCGATTAAGCGCCAATCCATCATAAAATCCATACCGCCATGTCCACCGATTTGCTTGGCTAATTCACCAATTTTTGCAACGATCGGCGGGGCATATTTCTTCTCCATTTCAGCCATTTGTTCGGGCTTAATCCACTCATGGTGATGGTCAGAAATTCGAGGCTCTGGATATTTCATAGCCACCCCATTCGTTCCACTTAATAAGTGAATGCGAGAATATGGACGAGGGCTTGACACATCATGTTGTACCATAATGGTTTTACCATGGTGTGTTTTGATGGTAGTCGTGTTCATGTTTCCTCTAAACTTCTGATCCACAAACTGTTTAAAATATGCATCTTTTACAGACAACTCTAAAGCCTTTTTTTGCATCGAAAAATCATCCGACTGAATTGAAACCAAATAATCCATTTGATCCCCACGATTAACATTTAATAATTGACAAATAGGTCCTAAACCATGTGTTGGATATAAATTACCATTTCTCATGTTGGCTTTTAAGCGCCAATTGTCATAATACTGATCTTGCTTAAAATTAGCATCCAATAAATCATGAATATAAGCTCCTTCCACATGCAATAATTCACCAAAATATCCTTGACGAGCCATATTTAACGTCAATAATTCAAAGAAATCATAGCAACAATTTTCAAGCATCATGCAATGCTTTTTCGTTTTTTCTGATGTCTCTACTAACTGCCAACATTCCTCCAAGGTCGTTGCCGCAGGTACTTCGCAAGCCACATGCTTTCCATGTTGCATGGCGTAAACGGCCATTGGCGTATGTAAATGCCACGGAGTGGCGATATAAATTAAATCGATATCGGGTCTTTGGCACATTTCCTTCCACGCCTCTTCCTTTTCAGTATAGGTAATGGGTTCGATGTCCATTTTTTTCAAGGCCTTCAATGCATTGGCAATTTTGGCTGGACGAATATCACAGATAGCCACTGTTTGCACATTGGCAATTCGGTTTACCCTAGTAATGGCTCCAGAACCGCGATTTCCTAAACCAATGAAACCTATTCGAACGGTATCAATTTTAGGAGCGGCATAGCCAGACATATTAAAAGTCTGCTTAGGATCTTTCATTAATTGGTCGATCTGCGCTTGTGCAGCATCTCCAGCTTCAGCAGGAGAAAGCGAAGAGCTTAAACCAATGGCTGTAAGGCCGCCCATTTTCAGGAAATCACGTCGATTGTTTTTCATGTTATTTTCCAGCTAAATGCTTTTGAATATGTTGGTAACTTTTTTTGATTAATTCTGCTTCAGTTGTATAATTTTTACGCCAGATACAAGCGGCAGGTAATAAAGGAGTGAAGGCCTCTACGACCAACCAGCCTTTGTAATCCATTTTTTCAAGATGCTCAAATACATTGTCCCAACGAACTTGACCCTCACCTAGCGTTGCACGAGTGCTTTCTGATAATTGAATATGACCTACTTCATCCGCAATACGAACCATTGCTTCTCCTGTATTAAATTCTTCAATGTGTGCATGAAACGTGTCAAACATAATTTTGACATTAGGATGATTGATTGCTTTGACCAAGCTATATAATTGGTCAGCGCAACTCACCACATAATTCTCAAATCGATTTAAATATTCTAAACCTAAAATGACATTTTTTGCTTTGGCATGATCCGCGACGGCCAACATACTCTCCTTCGACCAATCTAATTCTTGTTGGGTCGGTGCCGCGCCCGAAAACACAGCTAAGGCAGAATGAAAAGGTCCAGAGAGATAAGAAGCTCCTAGATACGCAGTTATGTCAACGGCCTCCTTAAGAAAGTCGATTCCTTTTTGGCGTACCGCAGGATCTGATGAAATGGTGTTCATGTCCGCGCCTAAAAAAGTAACTGTAAACACCGTTAATCCAAGGCGATCTATTTCGGCTTTCCAAGGCTTCCAATATTCTTGGTCCGTCACAAAAATGGGTATTTCCACGCCCTCATAACCTACTTCTTTAATATAGGCTAAATGCTGGATAATGGATTCATTCATGTCGGGTCCATAGACCAGCGTATTCATTGCAATCGGGTATTTCATTGTTATTTATTTTGAATTGACCATTCCTCTATAAGGAACATTAATATCTAATTTTCCTGACCACTTCTTAGGCACTTTTAAACCTAATTCCCAATGTATGGCATTGACAACTAGTCGTTGGAAAGACTCCACTGAAAAATCCTCCGGATGTCCCATCGTGGTAAAAAACACTTTTCCTTTGTATTGATTTTCCCAAGTCCAAGCGATTGGTTGGATTTCAGCCGTTTTATCCGCATTAACCGCTTTTCCCATGATCAACCATTCGGTTCCTTTAACAGGATAATCAGGCAAAACTCTATACAACCATGACCTAACATGGAATTCTGGATTTACCCCTGTTAAAATGGGATGTTTAGATTTCTCAGGAATGACGGTCGCATCTGTACTTGCATTGTGCCCATAATGCGTATGTTTAGAAGGTCCACCCCATCCCGGAGGCGCGCCAAAAGCTCTTTCAGCAAAACCATTGTAAGGAAATAATGGATCTGTTTTTGGGTAATTAAAAGAGTGAGTCGTTGTTCTAAATCCCATGATAGGCTTTCCTGATTTCAAATAAGCTTCTATATGAGCTATTTGGTCGGCTGGAAGTAGGCGCCAACGAAGAAAAAATACCGCCAAATCCGCCTCAGCCAATGCTTCTAAACCTGGAATATCTTTCTCAGCATTTTGATCTGGAAACGATTTTAATACCTTAGTCCTAAAGCCATATTGCTTTTCTAAAACAGCGGCTAATAAAGGTAGTGTCGACTCGCCTGAATATTCATGATCCCCGCAAACAAAAACCACTAAGGGCTGCTTTTTAGCTTTTAAAGGAGTATGTTCACGCGAAAAACTGGGCAATGAAATGACTGAAATAAATAAGGTAGCTAGACAAAAAATGATATTTTTTTTCATGATTATTTTTCGATAGGGTGTTCAGATAATAACATATTGGCATTATATAAATCATGCTTATATTCAATTTTAGCACGTACTTCCTTTACTTTTTCAGGATCAATCGCAGAGGCTTTATTTCCAAATGAATTTCGAACATACGTAAGAACTGCTGCAATATCCTTGTCCGACATTAAACCGCCATAAGGAGTCATTGGAACCTGGCCAGCATATTTTACACCATTTAATTCCATAGGTCCCATAATTCCTTTGATCACTAATTTGATCAAACGCTCTTGGTTTCCAGTAACCCAAATCGAGTTAGCTAATGGAGGGAATCCAGAAGCGGGAAGACCTTTTCCATTGGTCTGATGACAAGTATTGCAATATCCATCTTTGGCATACCATTTTTGCCCCTCAGTAAACAATTCTAAATCTTTCCCTTTTAGTGTTGAAACCAAAGGAGCTTCTTTCTTTCTAACCACATTCACACCACTCGCATGAGCAACGGCTATCTCGTACGGTTTATCCATCCAAGCATCTAAAGGATGCTTTTTTGCCAAATCCAATATAGGTAAAGCCGTTTCTTTAGGTAACCAAGATGCAGCTACAAAAGCCTCCATACGTACCCGACCATGCTCATCTTCAACAGCCTTAGCTAATAAAGCTGCTTGATTTTTCACTTGGTGGCCGGTGTAACGTAAAACTTTAACGGCAGCCGCACGAACATGATAATCTTTTGCCTGTAGCAATTGGTTTAATAATTTTTGATCTACTTTATTTAAACCCCAAGTTACCCACAAAGCCTCCAACATATGATGCTCATAATCAGCTTCATTTTTATTTAGCTTAGCTACCCAAGCCGTAACTTTAGGCAAGACATCCGTTGCCTTACGTCCACGAAGTTCTCTACGTACACGGTAGCGAGTTCTGTATTCAGGTAATTTCAAATTATCTAATAACTGATCAATCGATGCGCCATATACTTTGGCAGGCGTCACTAAAGGTCTTGATGGATACGTTACACGGTACACACGTCCATGTGTATGGTCGCGCAATGGATCACGGGCATTATGTTGCATGTGACCAATCAAAATATTATGCCAGTCAATTAGAAAAAGTGAACCGTCAGGGGCAAATTCCATGTCGACAGGTCTGAAATTACGATCGCTGCTGACAATTAAATCTTGGCGATGCTTGGATTTATATCCTGTTCCATCATCTGTCAATTGGTGCTGCTTCATTCCCAAGAAACCAATCGTATTATTAATTAAGAAATCTCCTTGAACATTATCCGGAAAATGACGACTTGAAACAAATTCTAAACCTGAAGTAGGACGAACTAAATGTTTATCTTCAATCAAGGTAAATGACTTATGCCCTGTTTGACCATAGCGGTTTTTAGTTGACCCAGGCATCATCCAACGCATATCTGGACCTGAGGTTTCAGCAAAAAAGTTTTGACCCCATTTATCAAAGGCAATTCCCCAAGGATTTGGAATGGACAACTGAGCTACGCGCTCTAAATGATGTCTAGCAGGATTATAGCGCATGAAACCTCCATTCGTTGCACGTACCGTTCCATAAGGAGTCTCCACATTTGTATGTAAAAAAACGCCTTCGCCCATGTAAATAGCACCTGATTCGTCTGTTACAAAGGCCGAAATTTCATGGTGCGTATCATGGTCATCAAAACCACTTAAAATAACTTCTTTCGTATCGGCATGATCATCGCCATTGGTATCTTTCAATAAAACCAAATTGGTTCCTTGACTAACAAAAACTCCATGCTCGGTGATTTCCATCCCAACGGGAACGTGTAAACCTTCTGCGAAAACCGTTTCCTTATCCGCTTTTCCATCATTATTCGTGTCCTCAAGAATAATGATTTTATCATTTGGCTTGGCATCACCCGGCTTATAATGTGGATAAGATGGCATACAAACCACCCAAAGACGTCCTTTATTATCAAAAGTCATTTGAACCGGTTTTGCCAAATTCGGGAATTCTTCTTCTGAAGCGAATAAATCTATTTTATAACCAGGAGCCACTTTAAGCTCCTTTAAAGCATCATTTCCATATAAATACTTCAAGCTACCGTTTTTGTCTGGATTGAAATTGGTTTTTACAGGATCTAAAGTACGCGTCTTAGCATCTGCAGCAGCCAAATCATACTTCACTCCTTTGATTGATGCTTGGATTGCCGCCTCACGGTTATCCGTCATTTGACGAATTTTCTCAATTTCTGCCGGATAATTATCGGGTCCAAACGGATTGTAACGGCGACCATATACATGAACCCCATTCGGAATTTTATAGTCGGTATGCCAAATCCAGTTTTTCTCTGCAACAGCTGCATAAACATCCGCTCTTTTAGATTCAATCGCAGGTTTTTTCTTTCCAAATACTTGATCTGCCAAAAATAGCGACAATTTTTTGTACCCTGCATTGTTCAACTGAAACCCGTCGATGGTCAAATCCTCCTTTGATTCTGCATACCATTTTTTGGATGCATCAAAAGCATTGATAAACAAGACATTATTCTTTTCACAAACCTCCTTCATCGCCTGAGCATACAAAGCCATGTTTGCATTCTGAACAGTTCCGTTGGGTAAATCTATTTTTGCACTCAAATTTTCAAAGGCTGTTGGGGATACAATGGCTAGCTGGGGTGCAGAAACTCCATTGTATTTTTGCGCCAACGTATGCATGATAAATGCCTCAAGTTCAGCCTTGTAATTTGCGATATTAGCTTTGCCTTCGTAAGATTCGCTATATCCAAAAAAACCGATGACAACATCCATTTTTAAACGACTCATCCATTGGTCATGCGTTTCGATATGGCCTTCGCTTTGTGAAGGGTTAGCAAATTCCGATTGGAATTTTTCCGCGCCTGGAAAAGCCCAAGGAGCAAATCGGGCAGAGTGTGGTCTGAATCCTGGGGTATCACCTCCATCGCACATATTGCGAACCATCAAATTGTTTTCAGGATAACGAAGATGTAATTCCGTCTCAAAATGATCATAATTAATCATACGGGAACCTAAATTACCGCCTACTAAAGCGATCTTCGTATTTTTTTCAATCGATAAAAAGGTGGGAGCCTGTGGCTGAAAGAAACTAATTGTAAAAACAGAGAGTACAATAAGAATCAGTCCGAGTTTTATTTTAGAGGACATTTTGGATAATTTTTATAAGTAAATAGGTTTTTGAAATATTAAATTAAGGATAAATTTCAACTCAACAAAGAAATATTAATTTTCACGTGATTAAATGAAAAAATTGTTACCTATTAATTTCTTTCAGAGCTAAGGTTTATCATTGTTTAATACAAATCTATAGTTCCACTGAAACTAGAAATCCCTAAAATCAGATGGATTAAAATTAACGAGCAAAAAAAAGACCCGCATTTCTACGGGCCTTTTTTAATAGAAGGATGTGATTAAAGTGTCAATTCACCCCAACCAGCACGATATTGACGCTTAACGAATTGGTTAGCCGCATCGAAATTAGTCACGCGCATGTTTTGGTTATCCCAAAGTAATTTTGTGTTTGAACCTGGATAATGCATTCCGTTTCCTGTTTTACGAGGGAAAGGCATATCAGCCACACGAATGGCTAAGTTGGCCATTAAGATCGCCTCAGTCAAAGGACCTGCTAAATCAAATGGAGAACTTAATTGTTTTTTACCGTATCCAGCAATCGCACCTTCCACCCATTGAGCATAATGTCCATCAGCACTGCCTGGAACACGCTCCAATTTACGAGGCACTTTAACTTCTTGATTTCTAGATAAAGGCAATAAACGAGGATTAGCTGCATATTCGCTAGCCATCATTTTTCCTTTGGTCCCAATAAACAAGATACCCGAATTACCATCACCAAACATCTCATCTGGTCCTAATTCTTCTGGACGCTCTGGCTTAATTCCACCATCCATCCAATGCATAGTTACAGGTCCTTTTGTACGATCCGTTTTAGGGAAAGTCAACGTTGCATGACTTGATGGAGGGCAAGAGTCTAAGAATACCCCTCTTTTTCCAAAAGCGGTAAATACACTACTTACACTTGCTTGAACGTCAGATGCATATTTCAAACCTAAGACACGGAAAGGAGCTTCCATTAAGTGGCAACCTAAATCACCCAAAGCACCTGTACCGTAATCCCACCATCCACGCCATGAGCCTGGAATCAAGTTTTCAACATAATCTTTTTGAGGAGCAGTACCTAACCATAAATCCCAATCTAAACCAGAAGGAACTGCAGGCTTAGTGGAAGGCCAAGGAATACCTTGTGGCCAAATAGGTCTGTTTGTCCAAATTTGAACCGTATGAACATCACCAATAATGTCTGCATCATACCATTCAACCAATTGGCGTACTCCGTCTCCAGAGCTACCTTGGTTACCCATTTGGGTCACTACTTTATATTTTGCAGCCGCTTGGGTCAACATACGAGCCTCGAAAATATCGTGAGTCATTGGTTTTTGCACGTATACGTGCTTGCCCAGTTGCATGGCAGCCATGGCTTGAACTGCGTGGTTATGATCCGGAGTAGAAACAGAAACAGCATCGAAATTCTTCGATTCAACTTCCATCATTTTACGCCAATCTTTATAGTATTTTGCTTTTGGATATGCAGCGATTGAATCTTTAGCCATGCGATCATCTACATCACATAAATAACCAATATCCGCTTTACCACTATCATAGAAGTATTTTAAATCTGATTTACCTTTTCCACCCGCTCCGATACCGGCTACAACTAATTTGTCGCTAGTGGCTAAAAAGCCTTTACCGCCTAATACGTGACGAGGGACAATCATGAATCCTGCAGAAGCTAAGGAGGCTGATTTCAAAAACTCCCGACGGGAGTCCAATATTTTTTTCTTTTTCATTAGGTTTAGAATTTGAACTTTTAAAGCTAAATAAAAAATTGTAAAAATTAATAATTGAGTCAAGTTTAATTATTTAACTAATTTTGAATTTAAATTATTCTTGATAAAACGTATGATTGTAGTTAAACTTTTTGGCGGCTTAGGGAATCAATTATTCCAATATGCTTTTGGCAAAAAAATTTCGCTCAAGACAAATCAGAAATTATACTTAGAAATGGAGTATGGATTTAAAAATGATCCTTATAGAAGAAGTTACAATCTATCTCCTTTCAGCATCCAAGAAAATCTTTTAAAAAACGATCCAATTTCCATTGATTTGGACCATTTGAGCATTAACAAAAAACATTGGCAAGGAAAAATTAAAAACTATTTAATAGGGCTAAAAAGACATGATTGGCATTTAATCAGAGAGAAAAACCTTGAATATGATGATTCCATTGAAGTTAAAACAAAGCATGCCTATCTAGATGGATATTGGCAAAGTGAAAACTATTTTAAAGATGTGAGGGATGAAATTATACAAGACATCCAATTAAAGGCTCCTCTCCAAAATGAAAACGCTAAGATTTCAAAAAAAATGTCTGAGGTTACCTCTGTTTCATTACACATCAGAAGAACACATGGCATTGAAATGGCTGGAAAAATTCACCATAAAATACATGGAGGATTAGACCTTGACTATTATCAAAGAGCGATTGAAATGATAGCATCTCAGCATCCTAATCTAGAATTGTTTGTGTTTTCAGATGACATCAAATGGGCGAAAGAAAATTTCAAAAGTAATTTTCCAACCGAATTTATGAGTCAAAATGACGATGCTCATAATTACTTAGACTTGATTTTAATGAGTCATTGCAAGCATCAAATCATTGCAAACAGTACGTTTAGTTGGTGGGGCGCTTGGCTAAATCAAAATCCAGAAAAGATTGTTATAGCGCCTAACATGTGGTTTGTCGACCAAAAAATGAATGCTCAAACCAAGGATTTAATTCCTACTGAATGGCTCAGAATTTAATTAATTTTTAATGTAAAATTTTCTCGGGGTCCAACATTCATCCATCGGCCCGCCAGTTGATTTTTGCCCTTTATGTCGCCAATCTCCGTCTTTAAAAGAATAGGTAAACTCCACACTTTTGCCAATGCTTGAAGCGGCTTTGGTAAAAAACTCAATCGTTTCCACGTATTTTCCATCCGCTGAAGTCGTATACGTTCCACCGCCTGTGCCAAAAAACTCCTTCGTTTTTACATTGAAAGCAATCCACTGAAAGTGATTTCCTGTTAAAATCTTCATGGTTCTTCTTGGAAAAAAAGGACTAGGCCTTTTTGAAACAACATCATTGGTATAATTACCTGAGATAATCCATTCGCCTTGTAATGCCCCTGGCGAACCTGCATCTAGTTTTTTAAGCGCTTGTGTAAACAAACCTAATCGCAATTCACTCTTCGAAATCCGAATACTTGTTTTGAAT
>CANKVC010000050.1 GCA_947486835.1 Cytophagaceae bacterium
AAAGCATGAGCTAAAGCAGGTTCTGCATACAGCATTTTTTTTGCTTGAGAAAAAGTTTTTGATCCTTTCCCTTCTACCATATAACAGAAAATAGTGAATGGTGCTCCAGCGAAACCGATTAAAGGAACCCTTCCAGCTAATTCTTTTTTGACAATTTTAATGGCGTCTAGCACATACTTCAAATCTTCTTCGGGATTTGCTAATCGAATCTTGGCTAAGTCGGCATGCGAACGAATCACCTCAGGAAACACAGGTCCTTTTTGCTCTTCCATTAAATACGGTAGACCCATGGCTTCAGGCACCACTAATATATCTGAAAAAATAATCGCGGCATCTACACCGAACCTATCTACAGGTTGCAAGGTAACTTCTGCCGCCATTTCAGGGTTCGTAGCTAAAGCGATAAAAGACCCTGCTTTTGCTCGAACCTCTCGATATTCAGGCAAGATTCGACCGGCTTGGCGCATCACCCAAACGGGTACCCGTTCAACTGGTTGGCCTAACGCGGCACGAATAAGTAAATCGTTTTGTAATTTTTCCATTTTGAAGGTACAAAGGTAAAGGAAAAATTAGGTATTACTTATAACCTCTTACCTATTACCTATTTTTTCCTTTACCTTTGCAGTCTAACAATTACCCCATGGCTGCAGCACCTATTATCGCCCGATTCATTACAAGCAATACCGATTTTACAAAAAGTCCTCCAGCTAGGTTCCCTGAATTTGCGTTTATAGGCCGGTCTAATGTAGGAAAGTCATCATTGATTAATTCATTGACCTTTCATAAAGGTTTGGCAAAAACCTCTCAAACTCCAGGAAAAACGCAATTGATCAACCACTTCATGATTAATGAAAAATGGTATTTGGTCGATTTGCCTGGGTATGGATATGCCAAAGTAAGCAAAGAGAAAAGAAGGGATTTCGAAAAAATGATTTTTGATTATTTACTTCATCGGGAAAATTTGACTTGTCTTTTTGTACTGATTGACATTCGAATCAAACCCCAAATCGTAGACATTGAGTTCATGAACCGAATGGTCATCGAGCAAGTCCCCTTTCATATCGTATTCACGAAGGCGGATAAACTTTCACAAAAACAAGTGACTGATAGCGTTGAATTATATAAAAATTATTTGTTAGAGTCTTGGGAAACTCTGCCAACTATTTTTATTACTTCAGCTGAAAAGCATGTAGGCCGAGAAGACATAATGAAAAATATAGAGCAATTAATTCAAACATCACCTTACAAAATAGGGAAATAGTACTAATTTTGCAGTCGAGTTATTAAACATATTCATGGAATTATTGAACGAAGTTGCCCACATCTCTGGTAAACCAGGATTATTTAAAGTGTTAAAGCCAACAAGAACTGGAGTTATCGTCGAGACATTAGATGCGGCAAAACAAAAATCAGTGGTGAGTGGCCAAACCAGAATTTCGGTACTGAAAGACATTTCTCTTTATTTAGATGATCACCAAGATAGCACCATGCCTTTGGCGGAGTTGTTCTTGAAAATACATGAGATGTTTAATGGCGTATTGCCGATAGAGCCTCGAAAATCAACGGATTTAGAACTTTATGGCGTAATTTCTACGGTAGTTCCCAATTATGATGCTGATCGAGTATTCGCATCCGACATCAAAAAAATCTTAAATTGGTACCTGATTTTATTTACGCATGTTCCTGATCTTTTTCCTAAAAAGGTCGCAAAGGAATCTAAACCGGCTAAAGAAGATCTAGAAAAACCCAAGGCAGAAAAAAAGCCGGCAGCTAAAAAAGCCCCAGCTAAAAAATAATCAAAAAAAAATCCCGGCCTAAACCGGGATTTTTTTATCTCAATGAATTAATCCACTTTGCTATAATTATGGCATCGCCCTTGGGAACATTTGTCATTGGAGCCATTGGAGGGTAACCTGGCCAATTACTAGGTTGAGGCTTTGCAATCAGTGCAACTATTTTATCCACACTGTATTTCTTCTTAGCTACATCTTGGTAAGCAGGTCCAACTAATCTTGCATCTACCTTGTGGCAAGCAAAACAAGTATACTTTTGCATCAATGGCTTAATTGCTTCTGGAAAATCTTCAGCTTTAGCTTGAAAACTCAAGGCTGAAAAACTCAATACTGCTGTAAAAATTAACTTAGATATCGTTTTCATAAAAAATTAATATTAATAGGTAAAAATTTAAACTTCCAAATTGGATTCACAAATTAAGGGAATTCTCCTTAAAAAACTGCCCTGAATTACGCCTTTTTTAATGAATCTATCGCATTTCTTACACTTCCATGCTTTTCTAATAGTTCCGCAGCACTTTCTTCACTAATTCCAGTCGCTTCACGGACCATCATAATCGCCCTTAAAACTAATTTATGGTTGCTTAATTGCATGTCGACCATCTTATTCCCTTGCACATGTCCTAGTTGGATCATCACCGAAGTCGAGATCATATTTAAGACCAATTTCTGTGCTGTTCCCGATTTCATCCGAGTACTTCCCGTGACAAATTCTGGCCCCACAATCACTTCGATGGGATATTTTGCTTCTTTGGCCACAACTCCGCCCGCATTACATACGATACAACCTGTAAGAATTCCATGCTCATTTGCTGCTCGTAAACCACCCACTACGTAGGGCGTTCTACCGGAAGCGGCTATTCCTATCACCGTATCTAGCGCACCTATTTCATAGGCTTTCATGTCCAACCAAGCCTGCTTTTCATCATCTTCAGCATTCTCAACGGCCTTTCGGATCGCCCCATCACCCCCGGCAATCAATCCAATAACCCGATCAAATGCCACGCCATACGTTGGCGGACATTCCGAAGCATCCACAACGCCTAGTCGGCCAGAAGTTCCAGCTCCAATATAAAATAAGCGTCCACCTTGTTTCATTCGCGGAACAATTTGATTCACGAGCGCTTCGATCGCCGGTATTTCTTTTTCGACCGAATGAGCAACCGTTTTATCTTCCGCGTTCATTTGTCGGAGTAACGTTTCAACACTCTGCTGCTCTAAATTCTGATAGGAGGAAGCAGATTCGGTTGCCAATAAGGTTAGATTTTCGGCCATTATTGTTGATATAATTCGTTATAATTTGAGAAAAAATATGGAATAGTTTCGATTCCCTTATAAAAATTGAACAAGCCATAATGCTCATTTGGAGAATGGATGGCATCGGAATCTAGACCAAAACCCATTAAAATAGACTTGATACCCAACTCCTTTTCGAATAAAGCTACGATGGGAATGCTTCCGCCTCCGCGAGTCGGCACAGGCTCTTTTCCGAAAGTCTTCGCCAAAGCCTCAGATGCTGCTTGGAATGCAATGCTATCCGTCGGCATTAAATAGGCTTCGCCTCCATGATGTGGAGTCACAGTCACTTTAACTCCCTTAGGAGCTGCAGCTAAAAAATAGTCCGTAAATAGTTTAGTAATTTGTTCAGAGGATTGATTTGGAACCAACCTCATGGAAATTTTCGCATAAGCCATGGAAGGTAAAACGGTTTTTGCTCCCTCCCCAGTATATCCTCCCCAGATTCCATTGACGTCTAAAGTAGGCCTAATAGAGGCCCGCTCGATCGTTGAAAATCCTTTTTCTCCATGGACGGCATGAATGCCTAAATCGTTTTGATATGCTTCTAAGTCAAAAGGAGTTTGTGCCATCGCAGCGCGATCAGCTGGACTAACGTCCAAGACCCCATCGTAAAATCCTGGAATGGTGATGCGATTAAATTCATCGTGCATGGATGAAATCATTTCACATAAAATATTAATGGGATTAGCTACCGCTCCACCATATACGCCAGAGTGTAAATCTCGATTAGGTCCTTGAACGGAAACTTCCATGTAACTAAGTCCCCGCAAACCTACGTCGATGGACGGCGTATCGTTCGCAATGATGGCCGTATCTGAAATTAAAATAACATCTGCTTTTAAAAGATCTTTGTGGGCACAGACGAAAGTGGACAAGTTATTCGACCCAATTTCCTCCTCTCCTTCAATCATAAATTTAACGTTACAGGTTAATTCCCCTGCCGCATACATCGCCTCAAACGCTTTTACATGCATAAATACCTGACCCTTATCGTCACAAGAACCGCGGGCGTAAATGACCTCATTTTTAATGATTGGATCAAAAGGAGGATTATCCCACAAATCTAATGGATCGGCGGGCTGGACATCATAATGCCCATAAACTAAGACGGTTGGCGCCTTAGCATCCACCATTTTCTCTCCATAAACAATAGGGAAACCCGCTGTTTCCTCTAGACGAACATGGTCAACACCAGCTTTTTTGAGGTTTTCAGCCATCCATTCCGCGGCGCGCCTAACCGATCCTGCATTTGCAGGATCAGCAGAAATAGAGGGAATGCGCAAAAATTCTAATAATTCAGTTAAAAATCGATCTTGATGGGCGGATATATACGCTTGCGTTTCTTTCATATTTGATTCTAATTGCTAATGTGTAGCTATACAAATATAAAAAAATAATGTTTACGATTGCTTTTTACGAGGGATTAGGTACATCCGATTTTCAGTACCCTGTAAAATGCGCATGATATTTCCTCGGTGTGTGAAAATGACAAGGCATGCGATGAATAGCCCGAAATAGATTAATAAAGGGATTTCTTGTCCAAATACTCCAAAAATTAATAGCAATGCAAATACGATGGACGCGACCATAGAACCTAAGGAAACGTATTTTGAAATGGCAAAGACAATTAAAAAAACACAAATACTCACGATGGCAGCTTCTGGATGTAGTGCTAACACCATTCCCAACGTTGTAGCCACTCCTTTACCTCCCTTAAAATCACAAAATACTGGAAGCAGGTGACCAATAATCGCTAAAAAGCCAAAAAGTATTTTTAAGGTTACACAAGTTTGCCAATCAATTAAATGAAAGTAAAACAAAACAGCTGAAAGACCTGTGGCAATAAATCCTTTGAGTGCGTCAACAAACAATACAATGGAACCTGCCTTTTTGCCTAATACTCTAAAAGTATTGGTAGCGCCCGCATTTCCACTCCCATGCTTGCGAATATCAATCCCGTGATACGTTTCCCCATACCAAATAGCAGTAGGAATAGACCCAAGAAGATAACTTAAAATAGAAAGACCAAAAATGAGTAATACCATAATTTCAAATTCTACCTGTAGGTAGAGGTCAAATATAGAGTGCTAAGCTTCATAAATCAAATGCATATAAAACATTCTTGAAATGTTTAAATTTTAGTCTTTAATTTATTCTAATTACGACTAAAATGAGACATTGATGGAAGCCATTAGCCTGAAAGTCTGTGGAGTTCCATGGTTCAAATAGCTAAGTCGATGGAATGCCTGGATGCGGAAAATTTTCAAAATATTATCGATCCCATACCCTGCCTCTACATAGGGTTTTCCAGGCTCAAGCGCATCAAAAGCATATCGATCTAAAAACTTCGATTTCAATGGATTATTAACGTCTTTCATAATCTCTTTATTAGAAGCTCGTTGGCTTCCAATCACCATATTTGTACTTGCAATAAAACGCCACTTCAATTTCTTTATCAAGGGTATCCGATTAAATAACAACCCATCAAAATTGTGATTATACTGCAAGGAAACATACTGATCACTCACAAATTCAAAATAATTCATGGTAGAAAATGCACTCCTGACAAAGAACAATGTCTCATTCCCCAAGTGTGGAAATAAAAGAGGCGCGGGTAAATTTGATGGGGTATACCCTGCCATCAAGGTATAATCAGATCGACCAATTTTACCTACTCGAAAAGATTGATAAGCTTTCAGCGTAAATCGTTCATAATCAAAGTTTCCACCTAAAAATCCTTTAATCCCCCTTTGATATTTAAAGGTTAGCACAGGAATTCTCCTGGTTGCCAAGGTGACTTTTTCATTCCCATTCATCAGAAACGTCTCGTTTTTCGCAAACCTAGCTTCCAATGTGATGAATGAATCTTGATAATAATCTTGTACAGGCGAATTAACCCCCATCTCTGGGTTCAGTCGGTATTGAAATCGAAATAATGGATCAAAGGATCTGGTATTAGCAGATGCGGTAAAGGTAATTCCTTTGGTAGCTTCTGTCGTAAAAAATGCTTCCGTTTCACGTCGGTAAAATGCGCCTGAGAACGCACCCCAACGAGTAAACGCGTAAAATAATTTATTATCACCTATTAATTCTGGAGTTAAGCCCACCCTTTCGATGTCATAGGAATGACGCAATCCGGCCACCGTCCATTTTTTTCTTGAAAATAAATAATTGACTTCCCCCGAATATTTTAAAACCAAATCTTTCGTACCAAATCCTACATTACCTCTTAATATCCAGTTTTTATCGAAATTTGCATTGGTTCGAAAGCCCAACCGAAACCGCGCTCCTTCCAAGCGGTTAATGGCTAAACTCGTGATATAAGGTCCGACTTCAATATCATTAAAACGCCTAAATCCACTAAAAACAATTTCGGCAATTTCAACATAGGTTTTAACCACCGGTAAATTTCTCACTGAATCTATCAAGGAGGAGGCCAACAAATCCTGAGAACTTAATGGTTCAAAACGTGCATTCTTCCAAAAATTTGGATCCGGCTCCTTAGCATTCTCAGCCACCTCAGAAGCCATATCATAAAATTCAAGTGGCTTGGGCTCATTAACGACAAAATCCTTGTTGGATATGTACATCTTCAATAGCATTCCAGCTGAGCCCTTCGTAATTTCTTCTAAATCAATCAAAAACCGAGTCTTGGCAGGCAACCAGACTCCAGAAGCAGTTTGCTCTAGCTCCTGAGAAATTTTTATCTTATCGATGAAATTTAAATTTGCTTGTTTGTCAACAGAGGCATCTATTTGAACTAAGGCAAAATTGGTGGTGTCAACCCACACTTGGCCCGTAAAAACTAAATCCATCGGATTTTTAGGCTCATAATCAATTTGATAGCAAACCCTACCCTCGACTTTGACCGTATCGACCAAGTAATATTTGTAATTAGCTTTCCAACCCTCGCCTATGGGACTAGCAAAATCCTTTCCGAAAAATCCTATGTAGTTTTGATAAAAATTATAATTAGCTACTAAATTACCGCCGACCAATTGTGAAATAAAGCTACCATCCTTAACACCAACCCCTTTGATGTTCGTCTTTAAAATGAGTTCCTTTTTTCTTTGAGGTGATTCTCGATAATAAAATTTACTTAAGGTCTCAGAGATAAAAGTCGGTATGACCAATTTACCATCATCCCCAGCCATTTTTTCAAATTTTTTAATCGCCTCCTGAATATCCTTCATCACCTTTCGCTCCTTAAACTTTTCCGAAATATTATCCACATCCAACTCCATCTTAGTGTAAGAATCGTAAGAATAAGCCGTCAGCTTACTTCGGTCATTTTTGTCCCGATTCTTAATCACATTTCGCAATATTTTGAAAACGGGATTTTCACCCGAATAAACTATTACTTCATTCAGAGAACGATTGGTGGGATCAATTTGAAAATCAACAACTTGGGATTTTACGTTTTTATCGATGTACTTAATCTTCTTTTTATATCCCACGAATGAAACATAAATAGAATCTGATAAAATTTTAGAATTTAAGGTATACTCTCCTTGAAAATTAGTACTTGTACCTGCATTCACCCCCAAAATGCCTATGGAGGCAAAAGGTACAGGGTCCCCATTGCTCGCATCACGAACAATACCTTTAATTTGATATTGAGCTAGAATGGATTCAAATGAAAGAAGCAATAAGAAAAGCGCTAAAATAGCACCAAAAACACTTTTTTTCAAAATTGATTAATAGGGTTCTCCAAATTTAAAAGCAAAAATATCCCTGTCTGTACAAAAATTCTTTTGGATGAAAAGGAAGGAAGCAAAAATACAAAGTATTGTGAAAAAAATGTTATTCGTCGACAAATTTTAAACTTTCGTCGGCAAACGCTTTGAATTTATGCAAGGCACGGGCTCGATGAGCAATAAGGTTCTTCTCCGAAAGCGTCATTTCAGCAAAGGTCCTCGACTCGTTTTCTGGTTGGAACAAAGGATCATAGCCAAATCCATGACTACCCCTAGGGCTCAACACAATTTCACCTCTAATTTCTCCTTCAAATTGACGAAATTGGCCATTTTGGTGAAAAGTTAAGACCGTAACAAAACGGGCTGATCGATCAGCGTATTTACTCATTTCACTAATTAACTTATTGGAATTGGCTAAATCATTTTTGGGCTCCCCAGCAAATCGCGCAGAAAAAACACCTGGTAAACCTCCTAGGCAATCGACTTCTAGTCCCGAATCATCGGAAAGACAAGTTACCCCAAATCGATCTGCGATAAACTGAGCCTTCTGCCTGGAATTTTCAGCTAAGGTTTTACCTGTTTCGGGAATATCGTCAATAACTCCTAGCTCGGATATGGATTTAATTAGGAAATGGCTTCCCAAAAGAGCCGATAGCTCTTCTATTTTATGTTTGTTTTGGGTAGCTAAATATAATTCAATCATTATAAAGCACCAACTACCTCAACTTCGAAATAAAGAGGTGAATTGGGAGGGATCGTTCCGCTTCCATTCGTACCGTAACCTATTTTGGATGGTATAATGAGCGCGGCTTTTTCACCAACGCGCATTTTCATGATTCCTTCATCAAAGCCGGCGATCACCCCACCAGTTCCAGCGACAAAGGTAAATGTTCCTGAATCAAAAGCTGTATCATAAATTACCTTCATAGCCGCATCATATTTCAAATTGCCGTAACTTAATCGCCCCGTATAATTAACTTTTACCGATTGGCCTCCTGAAATAGCTGCCCCTTTGGGGTTCTCAACCAACTTTTTAAAAATCAAGCCAGAGGGGAAAATTTCTGGATTTGTTATTTTATACAAGGTTTGAAAATCTTTCAATTGCTCCGCCTCTGTACGTACCGAAACCACATCAATCTCCAATTTAATGACTGAAAATGCAGGTATATCCGTGTAAGAATTACCCCCAAAAGCGAGGGCTGAAGGCAAAATGAATAAACCCGATTCCCCTTCTTTCAAAAAGGATATTGGTAAATTTAATATGGTGTTAGTGGCTCCCCAAACCATGCCTTTTAATTGGCCTAATGATTTTGCCGTAGAATCTATTTTAGTTCCGTCTAACAAAGTCATTTTATAATAGAATTTAACCAGATCGGTATTAAAAGCCTGCTTTCCAGAAGAATTCGCCGAGTTGATTGAATAATACATTCCCTCGGGAGATTTTTGAAGCTTTAAATTTGAACGACTCATATAACCTTCTATCTCCTTCTGGTTATCAGATTCTGTTTGGTTTATTTCATCAAATTTGCAACTTGACATTCCCCCTAACAGCGAAAGACAGATAAAAAAGTTAACTAAATTTTTCATTATACTATTCAATTTTGGCTATATAAATCTCAAACATTAATGGCGTAAATCCTGGAATACTCGTTCCTGAACCTTTTTCTCCATACCCGATGCTGGATGGGAATACAACAATTGCTTTCTCTCCCAAACGCATTTTTTCAATCCCTTTTTGGAATCCAATAACCGTTTGTGTACCCCCAACGGTCACAGAAAAACTGTCCGTACGAGCCATATTTCCATCAAAGGCAAATCCATTTAAAAATCGGCCCGTATACTTTAATTTAACTACTTTACCAGTTGCAGGTACGTCCCCCTTTCCAGGTGCCAATTGAATATAACGTAATCCATCCGTTTCTGTCGTGGTCACTTTATATCCTTTTCTTGCTATAAAAGCGTTTATTTGGTCACTTTGGCTACGAACCGAATAACTTTTAATCGTTACTTTCAATGGAGTATACGCAGGCAAACCCTCAAATGATTGAGAAGTCCCAGGCAAAGCCATCACAGCTTGTTCTTCATCACGCAAATTCGCCATTAAACGAGTAAAAATTGGATTTAAAAATCCGTATTGATAAATTAATGGTGAATTTGTTTTGCGATTAGTACTATCCAAAACCTTTCCTGTTATTAGATTGGCTAATTCATAATGAATCATCAAGGTATCTCCTCTTAAGGCTAATTCTCCGCTTGGATTTGGCTTAGTGAGAAAATAATAGGCCCCATTCTCCATGACAATGGGGGTTTGATTTAACTTGGAGAAGTACGACAGTATTTGTGTCTGATTCTCTTTTGCTTTCACCTCGTCTGCCAACTCAACATTTGACAAACAAGAAGTCAACATAGAACCCACAAATACCATCGCTAAAAACTGCTTCACCAAATTTCTCATATTTCTTATTTCTTAGACAATACTTCAATATCAAAAACTAACACTGAATTTGCAGGGATTGGACCACGTGCTTGTTCGCCATACCCGATCGTAGACGGGATCACAAACGTACCTTTTCCACCCGCTTTTAACATAGTCAAAGCCTCGTTAAATCCAGGGATCATTTGACCTAATGGCATCTCAGCCGCACTGCCTTTATCGAATTCCTTGCCATTTAAAAAAGTTCCTCTATAATTAACTAACCAAGTTTCTCCCATTTTTGGGGAAGCACCAGCACCTGGTTTTTCAATAGCATAATACAATCCTGCTGCTGAAGTCTTGAATGATTTACCTGTTTTTGCTACGTAGTCAGCAATCATTTTAGGTTGCAATGCAACATCCTTAGCCGCATCTTGCTTCGCTTTCGCCGCCTCTTTCTCCATGTCCTTTTCAAATTCAGCACGAGACTGAACTTTCAATATTTTGACGGTGTACTTCAAATCAGTACCAGGTTTCAAGAATGGAGGCAATGGAGATTGAACCGCTTTAGTCAAACTGTCAATCGGCACCAATATCGTTGCGCTATCACCCAAGGCTAATAAACGCAATCCATTTTCAAAAGATCCTTTAAATGATCCTGGGGCATTAGAAGGTGCCTGAATCATCCCTTTTCCTGGTTGGCCATCCTTCTTCGTATCCTGCAAAACAGAATCAGCGCCATTTTTAATCACTAAATTAAACGTAATGATATCGCCTTCTTTTAATTTCTTAGCAGCATCATCATGGCTATGCATTTGAATTTTAACTCCGTCGATTATCTCTACTTTGTTCTTATTACAAGCAGTCAATAATAGCGCTGCTGAAAAAATTAAACCTATTTGTTTACGCATGATTGTGGTGTTTTGACCGTAGTCCGATGAAAAATTTGTTTAGTTTCTTTATAATTTTTTTACTCGATTTATTTCTGAAAGGTACAAAGGTAATACTTCTTGCAATTTTTCCCTCGCTTGTGTTAAAGATCCGCCAGAAAATCGACCACCGGAAGCATTTTTATGACCACCTCCCTCAAAATAAGTGGCCGCAAATGTGTTCACCGCAAAAGGTTCTATCGAACGAAAAGATAATTTAATTCCATCCGGTCTGGCAATTAACAAGATAGCCCAAATGGCTCCTGCAATCTGTAATCCATAATTTACAATACCCTCCGTATCACCAGCTTGAGAATTAAACTGAACTAAATCCTCCTCCGTAATCCACATTAACGCCAAATGATACTCAGATAAATATTCCAAACGATTAGCTAAAATATGGCCTAAAAATTTTAATCGGTCTATGGAAGCAGAATCAAAAATCTTTCGATGAATCGCATTGGTATTAACACCTAATTTAATCAAACTAGCGACTACTTCATGTACATGCGCCGTGGTATTGGGATGCCTAAAACTGCCCGTATCGGTCATGATGCCTGAATATAAGCAAGAGCCCATGTCCTCACTTATTAATTCCTCATCCCCCCACTCAACAATCAAATCATAAATTAACTCACACGTTGACGCAGCGATCGTCCGATGGTAATAATAATCAGCAAAATCCTCTGGATCTAAATGATGATCAATCACTACTTTAGTTCCTCGTGCATGTTTGACCAAAGAAGATAATTGGTGCAGTCGCTGCAAACCCGAAAAATCCAAACAAAATACCCAATCCGCCTGTTCGATTATGGGTGCAATTTGAACCTTTTGAATGGGGTTTTCAGCATTTAAAATAGCTGATGCACCTGGCATCCATTGAAGATTTTGTGAAACTGCAGAAGGTACAATCACTTGGGCATGTAGCCCTTTTAAGGTTAAATATTGTTGCCAAGCAAGACTAGAACCAATCGCATCCGAATCTGGATTAAAATGAGTCGTAATAACCGCCTTTTGACCTGATACTAATTTTGCTTGTAAAGCAGAAATTGAAGACATATGAATAGTTGCAGCCATAAATAAATTTGGGCGTTCGCAAAGTTAGAGATAAATTTGTAAAAAAATTTACACATGCCCACAAATAGAACCTTTACCATGATTAAACCCGATGCCGTTTCAGATGGATTTTCGGGCCCCATCATTCAACAGATTGAGGAAGCCGGATTTAAAATCATTGCCCTTAAAAAAATCAAATTAAGCCCAGAGGAAGCTGGTAAATTTTACGAGGTGCACAAGGAAAGGCCTTTTTACCAAAGTCTTTGTGATTATATGTCTTCAAATGACATTATTCCAATGGTCTTAGAAAAAGAAAATGCGATGGAAGATTTTCGCACGTTGATCGGAGCAACGAACCCTGCCAATGCCGCCGAAGGAACCATTCGTCAGCGCTTTGCAAAATCCATCGAGGCAAATGCCATACATGGCTCAGACTCGGATGAAAACGCAGCAATAGAAGCCGCATTTTTCTTCTCGGAGAAAGAATTGAAAAATTAATTACTTGTGTTTATAGAATAGAAAGCCATTCGCTTCATTGATTAAAATCAAATTGGGATGGTATTTAAATCGATCCTCGGCATCAGACTTCATGACAAAAAATGCAGGTCGGTCTACCGAGGATCGATTCATTAATTCCTCGCCCGTCGGACTTCCCGCTTGTTTTTGAAAATACAATAAGTGAGCAAAAGACTTGAACCCTACCGTTTCAACATACACTTTCTGGCCTGATTTAGCGATGTAAAAATCAATGGGCGTGGCCTGCGTATACCCTTCGATCTTAGGCACAACATACCTAGAATAAACGAAAATTAAACAGACACACATAACCATACATATTAAAAACTTCCGAAAACTGAGT
>CANKVC010000051.1 GCA_947486835.1 Cytophagaceae bacterium
ACGCCACGCATTTCCCTCGCCAAAAAATGTGCTTAACTCATATACACCTCTTTGGGAACAAGCTACCTTAAAACGATTCGTGTGACCCAGCATCCAGGTAACTAAATAACCCGCATAAGATCCGCCAGTAACAGCTAATTGCGTTGTATCGACCCAACCCTCATTAACGGCTAAATCGGTCATTATCATAATATCTGCCATGGGTCCAGCTCCCCAATCTTTTACATTGGCGGCTAAAAAATTGGATCCATATCCCCCACTTCCTCTTGGATTGCCATAAACAACCCCCATTCCTTTACTTGCATAATATTGAAATTCATGCCACATACTTGCCTCACCCGTTCCCCACATCGCAGAAGGTCCTCCATGAATGTCAACAACCAGAGGATATTGAGTTCCTGTTTGATAATTGATGGGCTTCATTACCCAATATTCAACTCGCTGGCCTTTTTTATTTATAAACGATTTTTTAATAGGTTTTGAAATCGACTTACCTACTAACCATGTTGAATTTTCATTTGTAAAAATAGATTCTAATTTTCCTTCCAAATCATTTACATAAAGTTCAGATGGATTGTTTATACAAGTTTTGGAATAAATTAAATTACCATCTTTAACATCAAAACCTAAAATACCATCCACTTCAGAAGTAATTTGTTTAACCTTCTTAGCCTTTATATTATAAACAAAAAACGGAGCACCGCCGCGATCTTGAGCTGTAAAATAAATACTTTCGCTATTCTCTGACCATTTAATTTGAGTGACAACCCGATCCATGGGTACCTCGATCATGTCGAAGTTATTCAGATTAAGAATCTTTAAAGTACCATTTCGAACTATCGAAGTACTAGTTTCTACATATGTGATCCAATTCCCATCGGGACTTAAATTAATCGATGAATAGCCAAAACCTTTTTTCTCTATTAAGGTACTATAATGATTTGCCAACCGATTATATAACACAATTTTATAATCCAAAACACGGTCAGGATGTGTAACACTATCGACCGGAATGATGGCTATAATACCTTTAGGGGTTTCTATCCATTCTGCCCAAAGTTCATAAGGATTATTGATCAAAACGGGTTTAGAGGAGCCATTCACTGCAATTTTAAACAATAAGTTAATTGGAAATTCACCCGTTGTCGTGGTCTCTTCTTGAAAATTTAGCCGATTAATTACTTTTGCCTTTTTATCTTTTTCATTTTGATATAAATAAGCTCGAACCTCATTTAAGCTTCCATTGGGATTAGATTTAGATGAATTAGAATAAACATTCGCATCTAATTTTGGTTTTTCAATGTTCCAAGAAGGAATCAATTTTGACGGATTATTCAAAGAATCCAATAAATATTCTTTCATTGATTTTCGTTCTTGATAAAAGACAAATTGGCCATCATTAGACCAAACAGGATTCATTACACCTTTTGATGATGAGGTCAAAGCCATAGGTTCTCCTCCATTTAACTTCATGATATATGCTTGGGTTTTATTACCCATATCTCTAGAAAATAAGATTGAATTCCCATCAGGACTCCATGAGGGGGATGAAATGGAATATTTGCCGGAGGTCAACGCCCGATACGATTTAGACTTCATCTCGCCTAAATACAATTGGGTTACATAGGTAAAATCACCTTTTTTATCCACATCATCTTTAATTTCCATGATCGAAAAAAGAACATGTAATCCATCTGGAGAAATTTGAGGCTTTCCAATCGTTTTAATTTTCAACATATCAGTTACTTCAATAGGTTTTAAAGCGATCTGTTGAGCAAAAGATAATTGGGTCGAAAATATTAGGAGAAAATAGAATAAGTAATTTTTCATTTCAATAAAGGTTTTAATAATATAATCCATTAGAATTTAATAGGTCCATAGCCACTTTTTCATGTTGGATCAATGGCTCCAACACATCATCTATGGAATGATGTGTAACCGCATTGAAATTCAAATTAAAATCATTTAAAATTTCAGTGAATATAAATTTCACTCGGGCTAAATGATATTCAGAGGTGAGGATTATAAGGTTTTTATATTCGACTTCCTTCAGAATAGATTTAGACATCACCGCATCCTCAACGGTGTTTGAAGAGAGGGCCAACGGTAAAAAAGCAGTTGAAGGAACTCCTTTTTGGATTAAAAAATCCTTTAGGTAATTCGCATGCGCGACAGGGCTCGTATTAAAATGAGCACCAAAACCACCCGTACAAAGTATTTTATGTTTGGTAGGATCAAAAATACCCAAGCAGCCTAACAGACGATCTAAGGCAATGGGACCTAAAGTACCATCAGGAAAATTGGGAGAACCTAAAACGACAATTACTTCCATAAAAAATGCTCAGAGACAAATCCCTGAGCATAAAAATACAAATATTTGGAATTAAATCAATTTTAGAATTTCCTCGCCAATCGCCTCAGTACCTAAAATCATATTCGCTGGAGTACTAGCATCTGCTATATCACGGGTCCTGAAACCCTTTTTCAATAAAGCATCTACCGCGTTTATAATCGTCTCCGACTCTTTCTTTAAGCCAAATGATATATCTAACAACAAAGCTGCAGATAAAATAGAAGCTAATGGATTAGCTAAACCTTTTCCTGTAATATCATGTGCGGAACCATGAATAGGTTCGTAAACACCTGTTCCATCACCGATTGACGCAGAGGCTAGCATCCCCATCGAACCTGCTATTTGAGACGCCTCATCCGTTAAAATATCTCCAAACAAATTAGCGGTTACAACCACATCAAAACGCTTAGGATCTTTAATTAACAACATCGCAGTCGTATCCACAAATTGATATTCCACCGTAACTTCAGGATATTCCAAAGCTAATTTCTGAATAACTTCTCTCCATAATCGAGAGGTCTCTAACACATTCGCTTTGTCTACGGAAACTAAATGCTTTTTACGTGTCATAGCCGCATCAAATGCCTTTCGGCCAATACGCTCAACCTCATAACGGCTATATTCAGCCACATCATAAGCCGTATCCCCATTATTTTTACGACCCTTTTCCCCAAAATAAATATCCCCAGTTAATTCACGAAAGAATAAAATATCAGCTCCTTTTAAAATTTCTGGTTTAATGCTTGACGCACTTAATAATTCATCAAATAATTTAATAGGTCTCAAATTCGCATATAAACCTAATTCCTTACGCATTTTCAATAAACCCTGCTCAGGCCTAACTTTGGCTGAAGGATCATTATCATATTTGGGATGTCCTACGGCGCCAAAAAGAACGGCATCCGAGGCCTTCATTTTTGCTAAAGTCTCTGCAGGAAGTGGATCGCCTGTTGCTTCGATCGCCTCATGACCAATTAATGCCTCATCATATGTAAACTCGTGACCAAATTTGGACGCAATTTTCTCTAACACTTTTTTACCGACTGCCGTAACTTCTTGGCCTATTCCATCCCCTGGAACAATTAAAATATGCTTTTTCACCATTTTTATTTTAAATTAAATTCAACATTTTCTGAGTGGCCTTGATGGCAGAAACCGTTTGGTCAGAATCTAAGCCTCGGGTAATTAGCTCGCGATCGCCGTGAGCCCAAGTAATAATCGTTTCACATAATGCATCTGAATCACCACCAGGTGGGATTCGAACCGCATAATCTTTTAATTGAGGTAAGATTTTACCATTTTTTTCAAAGATGATTAATAATGCTTTCATAAAAGCGTCATACTGACCATCTCCTTGTGCGTGTTCTTCAAAATATTCACCGTCAATGGAAATTTTTAATGTAACTGAAGGTCGTAAATCCTTGGAATGTGTCAGCACATAATTTAAAACTTGAACACGTTCCTCAATCGCACTGCTATCCAAAACATCTGAAATAATATAAGGAAGATCATTTTGAGTGACTACCTCTTTTCTATCTCCTAATTCAATAATTCGCTGGGTTACTTTTTTAAGATCTTGATCCGAAAGTTGAATGCCTAATTGGGCCAAATTGTTCGCAATATTTGCCTTACCACTCGTTTTACCTAACGCATATTTGCGCTCCCGTCCAAAACGTTCAGGCATTAAATCATTGTGATATAAATTATTCTTTTTATCCCCATCTGCATGAATTCCCGCAGTTTGGGTAAATACATTTTCGCCTACTACGGGCTTATTGGCAGGAATTCTAAATCCTGAAAAAGTCTCCACCAACTTACTTACGCTATACAATGATTTTTCACAAACAGAAGTAGAAACATCTTTTTGATAATCATTTAAAACAGCTATAACACTGGCTAAAGGAGCATTTCCTGCTCGTTCTCCCATGCCATTGACCGTTAAATGTAAACCATGTACACCATTCCTTACAGCTTCAAGGGCATTCGCTGTTCCTAAATCATAATCATTGTGTGCATGAAAATCAAAATGAATTTTTGGATACCGCTGAACGAGTTCCGAAATAAATACTGCTACCTCAGAAGGAATTAAAACCCCTAAAGTATCAGGCAATAAAATGCGTTTGATGGGTAAATGTTGAATAAAGTCAAGGTAGTCAATCACATATTCTTTGCTATTCCGCATCCCGTTGCTCCAATCTTCCAAATACACATTTACTTCTAAACCTTTAGAAACGGCTAAATGAATGGATTCAGCTATTTCAGAAAAATGTTGTTCAGGAGATTTTTTCAGTTGGTGCTTCAAGTGATTTAAAGAACCCTTGGTCAGCAAATTCATGACTTTAGCACCACTAGATATCATCCAATCCACCGAAGTTCCGCCATCCACAAAAGTTAACACTTCGACCTTATTCAGATAGCCATGAATGGCTGCCCATTCTGTAATTTTTTTTACTGCTTGAAACTCGCCATCAGAAACACGAGCAGAGGCAATTTCAATCCGATCAACTTTTAATTCAGTCAAAAGTAATTGCGCAATCGTTAATTTCTCAGAAGCTGAAAACGACACCCCGCTTGTTTGTTCTCCATCGCGCAGAGTCGTGTCCATTATTTCTATGTGGCGTTTCAAATGCTTATCGGTTTAGTGCAAACGTAGCTATTTCATCTTTCATCGCTTGAAGATAATCGATGTCATCAAAGCCATTTAATAAATTATGCTTCTTATAACCATTGATCTGAAAGGACTCGGAAGCGCCTGTTGAAACAATAGTAATGGTTTGTTCTGGCAAACTTACTTCCAACTCAGCCTTAGGATCTTTTTCAATCTCAGTAAATATTTGATGTAAAAATTCTGGGCTTACTTGAACAGGTAAAATACCTACATTGATCGAGTTTCCTCTAAAAATATCTGCAAAAAACGAAGAAACTACGCAGCGAAAACCATAATCATAAATGGCCCAGGCAGCATGTTCCCGTGAAGAACCTGATCCAAAATTTTTACCACCCACTAATATCTTACCTGAATACGTAGGATTATTTAAAATAAAATCAGATTTCGGTTGGTCGTTTTTATCATATCGCCAATCTCTAAATAAGTTATCACCAAAACCTTTTCGTTCAGTAGCTTTCAAAAAACGAGCTGGAATAATTTGATCCGTATCCACATTTTCTATGGGCAAAGGAACGGCAGAACTACGTAAAACTTTAAAACTATCGTAAGCCATAATAATCTTTTTAAATATTATAAAAATTGTCTTGGATCTGTTACAACCCCAGTAATTGCAGCTGCTGCAGCTACTAAAGGACTGGCCAATAAGGTTCTTGAACCTGGTCCTTGGCGACCTTCAAAATTACGATTCGATGTACTCACCGCATATTTTCCTGCAGGAATCTTATCGTCATTCATGGCCAAACAAGCCGAGCAACCTGGTTGGCGTAAGGCAAAACCTGCCTCTGTCAAAATATCATAAATACCTTCTTCGTGTATTTGAGCTTCCACCACATGAGAACCTGGAACGACCCAAGCTGTTACGTGATCCGCTTTTTTTCGACCTTTAATAATCGAAGCGAATGCTCTAAAATCTTCTATACGGCCATTTGTACAAGAGCCAATAAAGACATAGTCGACTTTTTTGCCAATCATCGAATCATTTTCCTCAAATCCCATGTAATCTAATGACTTAGCATAACTAGACTCGCCACCTTCCAAATCCTTAGCTTGAGGAATATTTCTAGAAATACCCATGCCCATACCCGGATTTGTACCATAAGTAATCATAGGCTCGATATCAGAAGCTAAAAAAGTAATTTCTTTATCAAATACTGAACCTGCGTCCGTTTTTAAAGTTTTCCAATAAGCCAATTGCTTTTCCCAATCCGCTCCTTTAGGAGCTAATTCCCGGCCATTGATATAATCAAAAGTAGTTTGGTCTGGAGCAATCATTCCACCCCGAGCACCCATCTCAATACTTAAATTACACACTGTCATACGACCTTCCATGGACATATTTTCAAAAACATCTCCTGCATATTCCACAAAATAACCTGTGGCACCTGAAGTTGACAATTTTGAAATAATATATAAAGCCACGTCTTTCGGCGTAACCCCTTTTCCTAATTGGCCATTCACATTGATCCGCATTTTAAGCGGCTTCGGTTGCATGATGCATTGTGAAGAAAGAACCATTTCCACTTCAGAAGTACCTATTCCAAAGGCAATAGCGCCAAAGGCTCCATGCGTAGAAGTATGCGAATCCCCGCAAACAATAGTCATTCCCGGTAAGGTAATTCCGTTTTCGGGACCTACTACGTGTACAATTCCATTTTTGGGATTTCCTAAACCCCAATGAGAGATGCCATATTTGCTTGTATTTTTCTCCAATTGCAGCAATTGATTCGCCGACAAAGGATCTTCGACAGGAAGATGTTGGTTTATCGTAGGAGTATTGTGATCTGCTGTAGCAAATGTTTTCTCAGGAAATAAAACACTAACCCCTCTTTGCTCTAAACCTAAAAAGGCTACAGGACTAGTCACTTCATGAATAAAATGTCGGTCTATAAAAAAAACATCTGGTCCGTCAGCAATTTGACGAACAACATGTGAATCCCAGACTTTATCAAACAAGGTTTTTGGGGAGTTGCTCATTGTGAAAATTTAATATTTTAATCTAATTAATTAAACCTAAACCCTAAAATTGCTATTTTTTTTGCAAAAAAGCAAAGAATCAATCCCTATAATCCGTAAAATCCATAAACATGTGCTAGCACATAAGTCATTAAATGGATGGCCTATGCGTAAAGTAGAAAGGATTTTCAATTTGGACTTTTTCTCCAGACATGACAAGTTTTGCTGCTGAAATTCCTAATTGCTCAAAGTCCGTAGATATGGTGGAAATACCATTACCAATCAATCTTTTTATGGGAGTTTCATTATATGAAATTAGACCTAAATCAACACCTATCCTTAATTTTTTTGCTAATATTTGGTCCAACAAAATGATCAAATCATCTTCCATGACCGTAATAAATAAATCACCATGTAAGAGATTGACGTTGGTAGGTGAATCTAACACAGCATAATCAAAAGCAAAGTCTTGGCAAAAACTTTTAAAACCATGGACAATGTCAATCGAATAATAATTGTGTGATGGGAAAATCAAATTGATTCGATTGTATTTTGCTAACGATTCTTTGGCCTCCAATAAACTTGCATAAATATCTTTTTCAAAATTCTCATAGACCATGGCAATTTGCCCAGTAATCCCTGGGATTTTCTTGTCTACAATTATCAATTTCTCTTTAGGAAGGGTGTTGATTAGTTTGTAGGCTGCTAAATCATCCTCAAGAAAATGTGGGATGATGACGATATGGGAATAATCTTTTTCTCTACGTTCGATAATACGCTTAAACAAATTGAAGTCATTATTATATACATAAAAATCAACTGCTGCATTTTCTCCTAATTCTTTGACAAAAGCATCGTAGATAATTTTCTTATGTTCGCTAAGTTTATTGAACAATAGAAAAATCCGATAAGTGACGGGGATAGAATCAACGTTAATAAAAAAGCCTTTTCCTCGAACAGAATCAACAATCCCGATTGATTTCAAATAATTATAGCCCTTTTCAACGGTTATTCTAGATATATAATAATGAAAACTAACTTCATTAATGGATGGCAAAACATCCCCCTTTTTTAATTTGTTTTTTTGAATAGCCTCAATAATCGAATGCGCCAGTTGGCGATATTTCGGAGTCGAGGAAAATTCATCTATGTGGATAAACTCAAAAATGGCCATAATTAGCTAAATGAATTTCCTATGCCAACAATAATAACCGAAACTAAAATAACTACAATACCTGCCACTACTGTCCTATAAGTAGACTTCGAAACGCCATTCCATTCCTTGAAATAAATTCCCCAAAAATTTGACGTAATGATAATCGTAGCCATATGCAAAATCCATGAACTAGCTCCATTCCCTAATTTGCTCTCCCCCATGCCATAAAAGAAAAATTGCAAAAACCAGGTTGTTCCTGCCACGGCAGCAAATGTATAATTCATTCGTAAAGGTGAATTCTTGTTTAAATAATCTCCAAAAGTTTTATTACTGAAATTCAAATACATACACCAAACAAAATTGGTCAGAAAACCACCCCAAAGCACCACCACAAAAATGACATTATTTTGAAATAAGGGGTCAGAGCCTTTTTCAACTGCCACTGCCGCCATATCTTTGCCAGCTTCAATACCAAAATTAAAACAAGCACTGCACAAACCTGAAATGGTGGCAACAATTAATCCCTTGGTCAAATCAAATTCTTTTATACTTTCTTGTTTCTGTTCTTGAGACAATTCATTCTCCTTCATCATACCCGCTTTTCCACATAAATAAATACCCAGAACACAAACTAAAATACCTAATAAGACAATTTGGCCTCCAGTACTTCCCACAATATGTGAAATGGTGTCTCCTTTAATTTCCGCAATTTCTCGATAAATAGGAGGAACTAAGGCCCCGAAAATACTACAAAGACTTAAGGCAATGGACATACCTAAAGACATACCTAAATAACGCATCGCCAATCCGAAAGTCAATCCACCAATTCCCCACAATACACCAAATACAAACGTCCATAGCAACACATTACTATTCGCATTCATGATAATTCCCATGAAATCCGGAATGGTTAAATAGGCTGCCAATAATGGAACTAAAATCCAAGAAAATAGGCCGCCAATAATCCATGCGCTTTCCCAGGACCACACTTGAATTTTACGATAAGGAATGTAAAAACTACCAGAAGCAAAACCTCCTAAAGAATGAAAGAATAAACCTAAAATAGAGCCCATGGAATTAATTTAAAATAGTAAATTTGAAATATTGTGTTAATTTTTCATCGGTAAATTATATATATATCCTCAAATTACTATACTTATACCCTATATGAAAGCAAATAAATTATCCAGTTATGCTAAAATACTTGTAGGAATCATCTTTTTCCTATCGAGTTTCTTTTTAATTTCTTTCATGAGGCAGAATCAAAATGATGATTGGGATTCCTATTTAGGGGGCTCTGACCGCAATCATTTCAGCACCTTGAATCAAATTACGAAAGATAATGTGTCCCAATTAAAAATAGCATGGACCTATTCCATGCCTGATTCAGGTCAGATGCAAAGTAACCCCATTATTTCCAATGGAATTTTATACGGCATTAGTTCAGGACTTCAAGCATTTGCTTTAAATGCTGCAACAGGTAAACAAATTTGGAAATTTGGCGATCCTTTAAAGAACTGGGCAAGTACCAGCAGAGGAGTTAGTTTATGGAAAGGTGAACATGAGAATCGTATATTATTTACAGCTGGGCCTAATTTATGGGCATTAGATGCGAAAACGGGCCAACCCATTTTATCTTTTGGGAAATCTGGCAAAGTGGATTTGCACGAGGGATTACCTAAAATTGCCCAAGATAAATTCATCATATCCAATACGCCTGGAACGATTTATAAAAATTTAATTATCATGCCGGTCCGATTATCGGAAGGAGCAGATGCCGCACCAGGAGATTTGAGAGCATTTGATGTAATAACAGGAAAAATAGCTTGGACCTTTCATACCATCCCCTACCCTGGTGAATACGGATATTCCACTTGGCCTAAAGACGCCTATAAAAATGAGTATGTAGGTGCCGCAAATAATTGGGCCGGAATGGCTGTCGACGAAAAAAGAGGAATCCTATTTGTTCCTACTGGATCAGCTGGATATGATTTCTGGGGTGGAAATCGGAAGGGACAAAATTTATTTGCCAATTGCCTTTTGGCCTTAGATGCGAATACTGGAAAGAGGCTTTGGCATTTTCAAACCACACATCATGATATATGGGATCGTGACCTTCCTGCCCCACCTAATTTGATTACCGTCATTAAAAATGGGAAGAAAATAGACGCCGTAGCACAAATCACCAAACAAGGGTATGTGTTTGTTTTCGATCGAGTAAGTGGAAAACCTCTTTTCCCGATCATTGAAAAAAAAGTACCCAAATCTGAATTTTCTGCGGAAAGCGCTTGGCCTACCCAACCGGTGCCTACCCTACCTAAACCTTATGCTAGGCAATCAAATGAATTATCGAGTGAAGACTATAATCCTTATTCGCAAAATATAGCCCAACTAAAACAAACGCTCAAATCAATTGATAAAAATTGGTATGCGGCGCCCTCAAAAAAGGGCACCTTAATATTACCTGGATTTGATGGTGGAGGTGAATGGGGAGGAGCAGGTGCTGATCCTGAAAAAGGGATCATTTACATCAATTCTAACGAAATGGGCTGGATTCAAACCATGGAACCTGCTGCTACTAACCTAAAGGCGACAGGCGAAAACGTATATAAAACGTATTGCAAGTCTTGCCATGGCGCAGAATTACAAGGAAATATAAAAAGTGGATTCCCAGAATTAAATACCATACATCAACGAAGAAAAAAGGCATTTGTCAGTGAAATTGTAACTCAAGGCAAAGGGATGATGCCTGGATTTGGCCAATTGACCACTACAGAAAAATCAAATTTATTGGCATTTTTATTTAAAGAAGCACCCAAAGAAATAATAAGTGTTCAAGATTTAAAATCTAAAAATCTACCTCCGTACAAAATGACCGGTTATAATAAATTTTTAGATACTGAAGGGATGGCAGGAATCAGTCCTCCTTGGGGAACTTTAAATGCAATAGACCTTAATACGGGTAAATACCTTTGGAAAATCCCTTTTGGAGATGAACCTATCTTAGCTAAAAAAGGAATAAAAAATACAGGAGCTGAAAATTATGGAGGGCCTATTATTACCCAAAATGGATTGCTATTGATTGCGTCGACGAAAGATGGAAAATTCAGAGCCTTTGATCGGTCAAATGGCAAACTTCTATTTGAATATCTTTTACCAGCTGCTGCATTTGCAACCCCGTCAACCTACATGGCCAATGGAAAACAATTTGTCGTCATGGCTTGCGGAGGCACAAAATTAGGAACACCCAAAGGGAATTCTTATGTAGCATTGGCCTTACCATAAGATGCTGCCATTGAATAAATGAACAATTTAATAAACCTTTACTTTTAATTAGGATAAGTTTTTAATACTTTTGAAATATAAAAATTCATTTAATTTATTTAAAAAATGCTAATTGGCGTACTAAAAGAATCAAAGGAGTTCGAAAAAAGAGTGGCATTGACGCCAGATATCGTAAAGCTTCTTATCAAAAAAGGTTTTCAAGTTTTAATAGAAACTGGCTCAGGATTATCTTCCGCATTTTCGGATTTAAATTATAAAGAAGCGGGTGCAAAAATAGTCGAGGCCCGTGAAATATACGAAGCAAAAATTCTGGTAAAAGTCAATCCATTTACCATTCTTGAGGTAAATCAAATGAAATCAGAAACTGTTTGTATTTCATTTCTTTATGCCTATACGCAGGCAGATTTAGTCAACGCTTTAAAATCAAAAAATATCAGCGCATTTTCGATGGATGCGGTACCTAGGATTTCAAGGGCTCAGAAAATGGATGCTTTAAGTTCGCAGGCCAACCTAGCCGGATATAAAGCTGTATTATTAGGAGCGAATGCGTTGGGGAAAATTTTTCCTTTGATGATGACAGCCGCAGGAACTATTACCCCATCGAAAGTACTGATTTTTGGCGCTGGTGTGGCTGGCTTGCAAGCTATTGCAACGGCAAAAAGATTGGGAGCCGTAGTAGAAGTAAGTGATGTGCGACCTGAGACAAAAGAACAAGTAGAATCCTTGGGAGGACGCTTTTTGAGCGTCGAAGGAGTTGATCAAGTAAAAGTTGAAGGTGGATACGCGAGTGAGATATCGGCTGAATTTTTAGCAAAACAGAAAAAATTAATCGAGGATAAAATAAAGGATGCTGATATTGTAATCACGACGGCCCTTGTTATAGGAAAAAAAGCTCCAATTTTAGTCACAGAAGAGATGGTCAAATCCATGAAAATGGGTTCAGTGATTGTCGATTTAGCCGTCGAGTCAGGAGGAAATTGTGCCCTTTCTGAAATAAACCAAACAGTCGTTAAACATGGCGTTACCTTGATTGGAGTTGCTAACCTTCCTTCCTTGTTATCGACCAATGCTAGTCAATTATATGCCACTAACATCAGTGCATTAATTTTACATTTGGCCACCCCTGAATCTTTTCTTTGGGAAATGGAAGAGGAAATCACTAAAGGGTCACTTATTACGCATCAAGGTAAATTAGTGCATGAATTTACCGCATCAATTATAAAATAATTTTAAATAATTCATTATGTCTATTGACTCACTCATTATTTTAATTTACGTGCTAGTTT
>CANKVC010000052.1 GCA_947486835.1 Cytophagaceae bacterium
GTGCAATCTTAGACGTGTTGTTATTTGATTCCATTATGTTTATTTTATTTTATTGATTAAAGGGTTTGTTTAATTTATCGCAAAGGTACAATAATTAAATTTAAATTTATTTCTATGTGCCTTTTTGGTTAATTTGCGTGAATAAATAATGGATTATGCTCACCTATGATTTTATTGTAATTGGGTCCGGTATTGCGGGTTTATCGTATACCGCAAAAATTGCGCAACACTTTCAGGACATTAATCAACCTGTTAAAATTGCAGTCATTACAAAAACGATTGCAGAGGAAACCAATACCAAATATGCACAAGGCGGAATTGCTGCTGTATGGGATCAGGATGATTCTTTTGATAAACATATCCAAGACACTATGGTCGCAGGTGATTTTATAAGTAATCAAAAGGTAGTTGAATTGGTTGTAAAGGAAGCTCCTGAGCGCTTAAAGGAATTAATCTCTTATGGCACCGACTTTGATCGCAGAGCAGATGGGACATTTGATCTAGTCAAAGAAGGGGGTCATTCAGATAAAAGAATTTTACATTACAAGGACTCAACGGGCAATGAAATTGAGCGCGCACTTTTAGCTAAAGTGAAAGCTTTTCAATCCGTAGATTTTTTCACGCATTATTTTGCCGTTGATTTAATCACCCAACATCATTTAGGCGAAAAGGTAACTAAGGACACCCCTGACAAAAAATGTTTTGGGGTCTATGTGCTTAATTTAAAAACAAAAAAGGTAGAGACTTTTTTAGGCAAAACTACTTTATTGGCCACCGGGGGAATCGGTCAGGTATATCAATCCACGACGAATCCTAAAATTGCCACGGGTGACGGAATTGCCATGGCCTACCGAGCAAAGGCGTTTGTTCAAGGAATGGAATTTATTCAATTTCATCCTACGGCATTATATAATCCAGGAAAGAAGCCATCGTTTTTGATTTCAGAAGCGGTGCGAGGCCATGGTGGAATTCTGAAAAATTTAGATGGCTCTACTTTTATGGAGCGTTATGACGATCGTTTGTCATTGGCACCCCGAGATATTGTTGCCCGTGCCATCGATTCAGAAATGAAAAAGCAAGGTAGTGACCATGTATTTTTGGATACAAGACACATTCCTAAAGATGAAATTTTGCAACATTTCCCAATGATCTATCAGCATTGTTTAGATGAATTGGGAATCGATATGTCGACGGAAATGATTCCTGTGGTACCCGCTCAGCATTACCTTTGCGGGGGTATCATCGTGGATGAATTTAGCAGGACCAATATTCAACATTTATATGCCGCTGGCGAGTGTTCCTACACGGGACTTCATGGGGCAAACCGTTTGGCGTCAAATAGTTTATTAGAAGCTATTGTTTTTGCTCATCGGGCGTTCCAAAAATCCATTGAAGAATTCGGCACTCAATCCTTACCTGAATTAATTCCAGCCTGGAATGACGAAGGCACCAAACACCCTGAAGAATTAGTTTTAGTTACGGAAATGGCGCGTGAATTGGAATCTATTATGTCCAATTATGTGGGCATTGTTCGCACTGATCGCCGATTGAAGCGGGCCTATGATCGTTTGGAATTGATTTATTTAGAGCATGAAGAGCTATATAAACAGTCTAGAATTACGGTTCCTTTGTGTGAATTGAGAAACATGATTAATGTTGCTTATTTGATCATTAAGCATGCTCGCGCCCAAAGAGAAAATAGAGGCCTTCATTACAATTTAGATTTGATATAGCTTGACTTGTCAATTTTAAGGACTACATTTAATCGGTTCTATCCGCCATTCTTTCTATGTCACAATCGATTCGAGAGGTAATCTCTCCCTTAAATATTCTTTCTAAATCTGAAATTCTGAACGTAAGTAAAAGTTTTAAGAGTGTTCAAATCAAGAAGGATGATTATTTGGTACACGCGGGAGAGCCTTTAGATTCTTTGGTTTTTTTGAAAAAAGGAATCTTAAAGACCGGTTCAAACCAAGATCAAGAATCAGATGTTTCCCAATCGAAAGACTTTACTTTTGAAGGTAATTTTTTGTTTTCAGGCGGTAGTATTTTAACTTATCAGCCATTTCCTCATTCCATTCATGCCTTAATAGATTCTGAAATTTTAGTGCTGACCCTAGTTGAGTTGGACGGAATTTATGAGAGTATTCCAGGATTTGTGGCCGTTTTGCGCCAATTAACTCAAGATGAATTAGAAAAGCAGGAGATGCTTTTGAATCTAATTAAGATCCAATCCCCTCAAAAACGGTATGAGCATTTCCAACGAAATTTTGCTTGGATCGCGGCCCAATTACCCGAAGGGAAGTTGGCACATTTTCTGCAAATCCCAACCTTGGAACTATCTAGAATCAGAAAAAAAATAAGTTTAGGCAGTACCTTTTAAGCATGACTTTTCAAGTAAGATACAATGACTTGTAAGCCTTTTTCAAAGTGTTGATTGTTAGGTATTACGATATCGCAACTTCTTTTGTGAGGCCTGATAAATTCTTCGTAGGTAGGTTTGACATGGTATTTCCAACGATACATGACATCCTGTAAATCATAGCCCCTTTCTTCATTATCGCGCTTAATGCGGCGCTTCAATTTGATCTTATCTTGGGCGTCAATAAATATTTTTAAATCTAAGAGCTTGGCAACTTCCGGAAAATGAAAAACGAAAATTCCCTCTACAACCAATATTTTTTTAGGATAGAAATGTAGTAAGTTGGGAATTTTATCAGAGTTATTGAAGGTGTATTCCTCGCGAGTAACTATTTCACCTGACCTTAATTTTTCAACGTCGGCCGCAAAAGCCACATCATCAATGGCCCCAGGTAAGTCAAAATTTTCAATCCCATTTTCATCTTTGGTTTGATGTTCCTTTGGGCGATAGTAATTGTCCTGAGATAATAAACAAATGTCATCCGTATCGAATTGCTCCATTAATCGAGTTAAAAAAAGGGTCTTTCCTGAGGCACTTCCTCCGGTAATCCCAATGATAAATGGACGGTTGTTGGTCGACATAATGAAATAGATTCAAATGCAAATTTGCGAAAATGATTTAAATTAAACTAAATCAATATTTTCATTTTTTGAATAATACATAAATAGCTTTTTCGTCTTTTTGCTTTTTGTTGACCATTTCAAAACCGGCTTCAGAAACGACGGAAATCAATTCCTTGGCGAAGAATAATTTTTTTCCACAACCCTCATGAATGAGTAGAGTGGATTTGGATATTTCTTCTTCAATGAACAATTGCCCCCCTTTTTTTAATATTCGGAAAGCCTCTTGAAGTACTAAATCGATTTGGTTGAATTCATGTAATGCATTGAAAATCAACACCCAATCGGCCATTTCATTTTCCAACGTTAACGCATGCACGTCTTCGTTTTTTACGAGAATGGTCGTGGTGTTTTTTGCGTTTGATGTGTTTTCGAAATAAGAAATGGAGTCGCCAACTTCCTCATTTGTCAGAATCTGAAAATCATGATCGACTAAAATTAATTGGCCAGCAGGCTGATGAATGACACAATTAATTTCCCACCAACCAGATCCACAACCTAAAGAAACGAGCGTGTCGGTGTTTTTCCAAGGCGTAAATTTTAAAAGTTCTTTCATTTGGGTATAAATTAATGGATAAATCATGAAGCATGGTATATTTGAAAATAATTATTTTACCATGGCAATCTATATCGCACCTACGGCTTCAGTGATGGGCCGAGTACTTATTTCAAAAGATGTTTCTGTTTGGCACGGAGCAGTTATTCGGGCAGATGTGGAAGAGATTATTTTAGGGGAGGGTTGTAATATTCAAGACAATGCGGTCTTGCATGCCGACGAAGGAGATAAAACAATTATAGGTCCTAGGGTTACGATTGGCCATTCTGCGATTGTTCATGGTGCTACGGTAGGTGAAGGATCTCTTATTGGGATGCATGCTACAATTCTAAATCGAGCTCAGATTGGCCGATTTTGTTTAATTGGCGCTCATGCATTAGTCACCGAAGGAATGATTATTCCTGATTTTTCTCTGGTGTTGGGTATGCCGGCTAAGGTCGTAAAAATACTTTCTGAGGATCAAATAAGCCGTTTAAAAGAAGGGGCAGATCATTACATTATGATGGGAGAAAGACACGCTGCGGGCGAATTTCCCTTGCTCACACAAGCAGATTTTAAGGAATGAAAGATCTCTTTTTGATTCGACATGCGCATGCTGGACCCTATTTGCTTCCCGACGAAAGCCGTAAGTTGTCTATCAGGGGGGTAGAAGAAGCGCAGGAATTGAAAAGTATTTTTATGAATAATAATTTTCCTGACGGTTTTTGGTACATCTCTAATACGAATAGAACGATTGAAACGGCTGAAATATTGATGGTAAACGTGCAAAAATCAGGAGATTCTGTTGATGAGTATTGGTACCACGCCACAGGACCCCAATATGTAGAAAAAATAGTGAGCAGCCCCCACGATATTATTTATTTAGTAGCCCACAATCCATCTATTTCCTACGCGGCCTCCTATTTTTCTGGAGAAATGATTCAAATGGAAACATCTTCATGTGTACATTTGCACTGGCCACAAGCAACAACATGGGATGAAATTATCAAAGGAAGCGCCGTGGTCAATTTTATACATTAACGCTATGCAAAAAAATCGCCTTATTTTTCGTTGGATTTTAATTCTGTTTACACTTTTGATGATTGCGCTCGCTGTCGATATGGCTCGAAACACAACAGCCCCTTGGAATAAAAACAAAGCAAAAACCAATTAATGCGCCGATTTAATTAGCCATTTAATTCCAAAAATAGAAGGCTATAAAACGGACTCGATATGCTTTAGATGATGGGTGCAATGCCAAGCATAAATGCCTAATACCCGGTCTAAGGGATATATAATATCTCTTTCCGGGTGATAATATGTTTTAATCCAATCCGATTCTTCTAAGGTATTCATTAAATAAACCCAGCGCTGATGCACGGATTTGACGCCTGTGATGGACCATTCAATCGGTGCTTCGTCGCCATCTGGCATGTGCGCCCAGTCATTTTCTGAATAGGGCATGATGGTTGGATTATCCTCATTCAATGCTTTTTTAAATCGTATGTAGCAATTCATGTGGCTATCAAACATGTGATGAATCACTTGGCGAGCGGTCCAGCCCCCTGGTCGGTACGCTTTTTTCAACGTAGTTTCGGAAAGTTTTGATGCGACAATCGCTAATAAATCAGGAAATTCATCAATTGTCTTAATCCAGTTTTTTCTGATTTCAGGGGTGATAATTTCTGGAGCAGCAAATTTCCCAATGGGATATTGAAGTGGATTTAATTCCATGCGATTATATGTTGGTAAAAAAAGTAGTGATGTCTTTGGCGGATTCCCTGGTATGGGCAATCAAAGGATGCACCCCGCGATGTATCAACTCAAGCATTTCTTTTCCTGAATCTTTACTTAGATGGGAAATATGCAAAGGCATCAAAATCTCACCTTCTTCTACTTCCATCGGCGTGGTTACTTGAAACGCAATGTTGCCCGCCGAGGCAATTTTAATTAAATCCAACTTCGTTTTCTGGAAACTCTCTTCAAAACTTTCTTCCGTACTTCCCGAAATTTCTAGTTGGACTGCTGTCTGACTCAATTTTAAGGCCAACAATTCTTTAATCTCGCTATCTAACAGGTTTAATTGTTTTCTAAGGGCATGGTAATTTTTACCTGTCGACATCCGTTCGCGAATCGATTGCCTAATGAAATAAGTAATCGTATCCGTAACCGTTAATCCTATTTCAGCCGTTTGTTTAAAGATCAACGAACTCGGAGACATACCAGGAATGGTATTTGGATCATGTAAAATGACCATTCCTTCAGGGCTTAAAAATCCGTCTATTCGCGTGCAAACCCCAAAACCCAAGTCGTCAAAAGCTTTTTTAACTTGCTCTTGTATGATTTTCAAATCAGCTAAACTAGCATCCATTGGAATTCTTTTTCGTGTGGCCTTAGACTTGTATTTGGCATTAAAATCGAAAACTTCCACGGAATCGTCAATAACAATTTCGGTCGGCGGTAGCGCAACCGACTCACCATCAGGTGTCTGAATGACCCCGCAACTAAATTCCGCTCCATTCACAAACGATTCCAATAAAATGGAATCTTCCGAATGAATGGAATGAATAACCGCCTTAGTTACTCCTTGTAAAAAATACGATTGTAACTCGTTTAAAAGTCCACTAGGATGCTGGAAAATTTGATGTTGGAATATCACTGGAAATCCAATTCCCTCATCTAAATTGACCATTTTTTGAAGTAAATCGATTTGGTCTTCCTCGGTTAATTTCGTCCAATCTTCCCGGTAAATCTCGGAAATGAACAGGCATTTTTTGATCGCCTGGTCAAAATCCTCTAAGGAATCTTTTTTGACAAATGCCAAGCCAATCGACGATCCTTGATGAGGAGCTTTGGCCACAAATGGCACACCTATTTCTTTTTTAACTTGCTCAAATAATGTTTCTCGGCCATATTTTTCGTAATCATCCCTCTTTAACGTGAAGAATTTTTTATCGAGTCCTACGCTTTTTTGAAGCCATTCATTTTGTTTCGACTTATCTATTCCGATCGCTGATCCTAATAAACCTGGTCCGGAATAGGGAATATCATACCATTCTAATAATCCTTGAATGCTTCCATCTTCTGCACCAGGGCCGTGCATGGCAATGAATGCAAAATCGAAATGATCTTTAAAGTTTTCAGGAAAAATTTGAACACCAATCTCTTGAATAATTTGGGCATAAGCCTCTGGATTTTGATTTTCTAAAGACTCAATATAAACAGAAAATGGTGCTGTTTGATATTGTTTTGGAGGGAAAAAATCACGGATTGACTCTTCAAAAATCAGCGATTCTTTGATCAAAATAAAATGGCCCAAACTGTCCACAAATATAGGCACGGGTTTGAATAATGCTTTATTGATATGCGCCATGGCCGTCTTTCCACCGGCAAAACTAATTTCACGTTCTCTTGCTTGGCCACCAAATAAAATTCCAATACGCATCATAAATTACTGGGGGATAATTTGGCTGATTTCTTCCACCGACTTAACTTCGGGAACTTCCCTTTTTATCGCTTCCTCCACGCCGGCTCTGAAGGTCATTGCCGACATATTGCAGGATTTGCAATTGCCGACTAAAGACAATTTGAGTTCATTTTCTTCCGAAATTTCCACGATTTCCACATTGCCGCCATCTGCAATCAAGTAAGGACGAATGCTGTCAAGTGCTGATTGGATTCGAGCATAAAGTGGATGATTTTCCATAGATTAAGCGTTTGATTGTGCGTTACTAATTGCAATTTGTTGGGCTAAATTGGTAGCAATGTGTATAAAAGCATTTGCGCTAAGCCCGTCCGTGGATGCTATAGGTTTTCCCTCGTCGCCCGCTTCTCGGATCGCTTGTATTAAGGGCACCTCGCCCAAAAATGGCACTTTATATTTTTCAGCTAACATTTTACCTCCGTCTTTGCCAAACAAATAATATTTATTTTCAGGCAATTCTGCGGGTGTAAAATAAGCCATATTTTCGACTAAACCCAACAAAGGAACATTAATTCCCGCTTGGTTAAAAAATTGCAAACCTTTAGTTGCATCTGATAAGGCTACTTTTTGAGGCGTGGTTACAATCACTGCTCCTGTCAATTTGATCAATTGGACCAGCGTTAAATGTATATCAGAGGTTCCTGGTGGAAGATCGATCAATAAATAATCCAAGTCCCCCCAATTCGTATCTCCAAAAAATTGGCGCAACGCCTGCGTCATCATTGGACCACGCCATGGCACAGGGCTGTCTGAGGGAGCTAAAAACCCCATTGAGATCATTTTTATCCCATATTGCATGATGGGCTGAATGCGATTCTTGCCATTTATTTCTTCCACCAAAGGCTGTAAATCTTCCGCGCCAAACATCACAGGAATGGATGGTCCTGAAATATCCGCATCTAAAATACCTACTTTAGCTCCCAGATTTTTAAGCGCCATGGCTAAGTTGGCCGTCACCGTCGACTTACCCACACCCCCTTTTCCTGAGGCAATGGCAATCACATTTTTGACACCGGGAATTAATGGATCAGCTGCTGATAAACTAGTTACTTCAGCAGTCATTTGAATCACAACCTTTAGGTCAGGATGGACTAAATTGTGTATGGCATCCTCACAATCTTTACGAATTTTTTCCTTTAAGGGACATGCCGGCGTGGTTAAAACCACGGTAAATCGAACTTCGCCAACTCCCAATTCGACATCCTTAATCATGCCTAAGGTGACCAAATCTTTTTTCAAGTCAGGTTCTTGGACGGTACTTAAGGCGCCTATAATCAGTTCTTTACTTACACTTAATTCTCCCATGTTCGATTTTAATATTCAAACCTCAAATATACAGGTTTTTGCTGTTTATTTTGAGCCCAATGATGCTTTTAATGATAAAATTTCAGCAGCTAATTTTTCAGCTAACTTCGAATAATCGACATGAGGGAATAGGCTGGGCAACTCCCCCTTTATTTTTTCTAAGGCAGCTAAATGTAAATGTTTTTTTGTGGGATGTGGCCGGTGAGATAGCGTGGCCATTATACGTTCCCATGCAATTTCTAATGCTACTAAATCGCTTGAAAAATAAGTCTCTTTGAATTTCCCCCAAATATAATCCACGGCCATTTCATTGGGATGTATTAAATCTTTTTCATAAAAACGATAATCCCTCAGCTCGTCCATCATGATCTCAAAAGCGGGGAAATAAGTGACTTGGCCTGGAAATTCCTGGGCAATTTCATTGGCTGCTAACCGCAGTGTTGCTTTGGATACAGAATTTTCCATCATGCCATCACGGGTATGCCTCACGGGGGAAACGGTCAAGATGAGGTGTAGGTGGGGATGACTCTTTATAAATGTACGATAGGCCTCAGTGATTTCACAAACCTGATTCATGCGTTTGTCAAATCGCTGACTTGCTTGCTTATGGCAATTTGCGATCGGTCTGTTGAGTATTTTATCTTGATAAAAATAGGCGGTCCCGAAGGTCAATAACAGCGTATCTGCCTGGTTCAAAAATGATTGGGTTTCTTCTTGCTTTACCTGAATTTCGGCCAATAAACTTTCGGGATTTTGACTGACGAAATCCGAATGAAAATCAGGATGTAAAAAAAAATCTCCTTCAGTATATACATCTGTGGCTTTGAGCGTTTCAAACGCTAAGCCTTTTAAAATCCGAAGGGGATTAAATTGTGTACCGAAAGGCTGATTGAGCAATGTCAAAGATAAATCATCCAATCTTTTCCCCATATTTTCTGCAAAACAGGAGCCCATACACAATACCTTGCTAGTAGTCATTAGCTTATGATTTGCGACTGGAATAGGAAAATCAGTGCTGAGTTTCAAGCCTTATTTTTTTGACAATATTTGAGTTTTATTTTATAAGCCACTAGCCCATTGGTCCATTTTCTTTTCCAAAACTTCCAATGGCATATTTCCATCCTTTAGAAGTTCATCATGGAAGTCAGAGAGTTTAAACTTGGCCCCTAATTGCTTGGTCAGGCGTTCTCTGATTTCTTTGATTTTCAACGCCCCTATTTTATAACTTAAGGCTTGCGCTGGAATTGCCATGTACCTTTCTATTTCAGCGGTCGTACCTTCTTCGTTCAGTGGCTCATTGTCCATCATGAATTTGATAGCCTCTTCTCGAGTCATATTTTTGGAGTGCATTCCAGCATCTACTACTAAGCGAATGGCACGGTGCATTTCATCTCCCAAAGCACCCATGTACTGATATGGATCTGTATATAAACCCAATTCCTTCCCTAAGCTTTCGGTGTATAAAGCCCAGCCTTCCGCATAAGCTGAGTTTCCACCAAAACGTCTAAATTTAGGCAAATCCCCATTTTCTTGTTGCAAACTAATTTGATAATGATGTCCCGGGATGGCTTCATGTAAAAAAAGACTTTCCATGCCACTCGTCAAGTTAAATGTCTTTGCATTCGTGATCGGCACATAAAAGATACCGGGTCTTTTTCCATCTTCAGAGCCAGCAAAATATTCAGCTGAGGCTGAGGCAGCCCGAAAAGCTTCTGTTTGACGAATTTCAAAAGGTGATTTAGGAACACGTCCAAACATTGTTTTTAGTGCAGGCTCCATTTTTTTATGAATCGTTTCAAAGGCTGCAAGCACTTCTGCAGGCTCTTTAAAAGGAGTGAATTTTGGATCCGTTCGCATGTGTTCGAAAAAGGCTTTCAATTCACCTTTGAATCCCACGGCATCTTTTGTTTTCTCCATTTCGGTTTTAATTCGCTTGACTTCAGAAAGTCCAGTTTGATAAATCTCGTCTGCCGATTTATCCGTTGTGGTCATCGTGCGAATTAAATATTGATAATAAGCTTTGCCATTTGGGATGTCGCTGATCCCTGAGCTTAGCCTTCCTTTGGGTAAGTATTCTTCCTTCATGAAAGTAGCCAAACGGCTGTACGCAGGAAGAATAATTTGCTGAATGTTATTGGTGTATAATTCGGTAATCCTTTTCTTGTCTGCTTCACTAAAGCTTTTTGGTAAATTTTTTATAGGTCCATAAAATGTACTTTCCTTTATATCTTTCACATTAAATGCGTCTAGCTGAGGAATGATTTTTACGATTAATGCCTTAGGTAAAACATGGCCAGCGGCCATTCCTTTTCTGAAATAAACGATGGAGCTATCTAAATATGCTGCACCCTTAAGCATTCTTTTAGACCAGTTGTCATAATCCTTGACGGTTGCAAAGGGTTGGATGACAGAGCCACTTCCCAGCTGTGCGAATGTCAAATGAAAGCCATAAAATTGATTTAATGGGATGAGGTTTTCGGGGAAGCTTAGGCCTTCAAGTCCCAATTTGACATCTCTTTCAATTAAGTCGTAGGTTAATTGGTCATTGGTAGTTAAACTTTCACGATCAATTTCCTGTATTGATTTTTGGTATTTCTCCAAGATGCTTTTGACTAAAGCCCTATGGCTATCGGTAAAGTCAATGTTTAATAAATCGTTATAGCGATTATCTCCATTAAATGTCGCAGAAAGGGGACTTAATTTTAATTGATCCTCGTAATATTCCGAAATGATTTTATCAAGCTGAGGGTTTTTTTGTGCTGTATTTTTCTCTTTTTGGCATGATAAAAATGAAATGATGCTGATGAATAGAATAAGTTTTTTCATTAGATGAGTTGATTTGTGAATCTATTTATTTGTCGCGAATTAAATTATTTGAAAGGATTTTATGGCAATCATTCGTTAGGAAATGTATTCCTGTTGGGAATTCATCCCAACGCAGTAAAATTAGCAAAATTTTGGGAATCTGTGTAATTAAAAAGGCCTTCATGTTCATATTTGGACAAATTCAATATATTTGTATCAAGCATGTATAGATCCATTTTTTAATCAAATTCATATGTCTGAAATTGGCGCTGAACGCGGTAGACTTTCATTAAGGAACGATAATAAAGGTTGGAAAAAGTGGGGTCCTTACCTGACTGAGCGCCAGTGGGGAACGGTCCGTGAGGATTATAGCGCGCATGGAAATGCCTGGGGAAGTATTACCCATGACATGGCGCGATCAAAAGCATATCGCTGGGGGGAAGAAGGAATTGGAGGTATTTCAGATAATAAGCAGCATGTGTGTTTTGCTTTTTCTTTTTGGAATCACCGGGATCATATTATTAAAGAGCGGTTTTTTGGTTTGACCGGTGCGGAATCTAATCATGGGGAGGATGTGAAGGAATTGTATTATTACCAAGATTCTACGCCTACACATTCTTATCAAAAGATGTTGTACAAGTATCCCCAACAAACTTTTCCGTATGATAATTTAATCGATGAGAGTAAAAAACGCAGCCGATTAGAACCGGAATACGAGCTTTTAGACACAGGTATTTTTGATAAAAACGAATATTTTGACATTTCTATGGAATATGCCAAGGGGGATGAACAAGATATTTTGATTAAAGTGACGGTTGAAAATAGGTCGAAAGTGGCCGCACCCATTACCGTTTTGCCTACGATCTGGTATCGAAATACTTGGTGCTGGGGATATGAAAATTATAAATACAAACCGCTTTTAACCGGGGTTGGCAATTCATTTATTGAGGTGGATCACCGAGTGGTTGGCCGATTTAAATTATATGCGGAAGAGGCGGATGAATTTTTGTTTTGTGATAATGAAACGAATTTTGAGCGCTTACATCAATCACCTAATTTATCGCATTTTACCAAGGATGGGATCAATGATTATATTGTAAATAAGAGTAAAAAATCGATCAATCAAAATCACATAGGGACCAAAGCTGCGGTTCGATATTCCACGAAAATTCCTCCTGGAGGTAAAAAAGTTTTCAGGTTGAGATTAGTCGATCATACGTTAAAAAGCCCCTTTGAAGATTTTGATGCTATTTTTGAGTCAAGAATTAAGGAGGCGGATGAATTTTATGATTCGATTCAGAAGGGGATAGACGATCCGGCTTTAAAATTGTTGCAACGACAATCCTATGCGGGAATGTTGTGGACCAAGCAGTGGTATTATTACAATGTTTTTGAGTGGATTAAGGGGGATCCTGCGATGCCCAAACCGGATGATAATCGGAAGTTTGGTCGCAATAATGCATGGCGTCATTTATACACGGCTAATATTTTGTCTATGCCGGACAAGTGGGAATA
>CANKVC010000053.1 GCA_947486835.1 Cytophagaceae bacterium
GGCCAACATCGTATCATAGATATCCCCTTGATTTCGAGGCTATAGTTGGCCAATACACTCATATCATATTTGATATTTTGTGCCACTTTTTGGATGGCTTCATTCGCGAATATTTCCTTGAATAGGTCAACTTGCTTTTGGCATTCTTCTTTGTTTTCAGGAAAGGGTACATAAAATGCTTCAGCCTTTCTGTAGGCAAATGACATTCCCACAAGCTCCGCTTCCACAACGGATAAGCTAGTCGTTTCCGTATCAAAGCAAAATGAGCTTTGTCGGGCTAAAAAACCGATCAGCGATTTGATGGCCGCTTCCCCCTGAATTAAATGATATTGATGTTTTGTGTTTTGTAAGTTGTTGAAACTAAAATTCGTTGGCTCACTAACGCTCTCCTCTATACTTCCTTGATTTTGAGTAGTTTGCGGAGCTGAAGATACGGAGAACATATCCATTTGGTTTGAATCTTTCTTAGGTGCCATTTTAGGTTCTGGAGTGGCCGCTGGGCTTTCCTCTCCTAAAATTCTTTTCCTTAATGTTTTAAACTCTAACTCGTCTAATAAGGGCTCCAAAAGGGCACGATTGGGTGGCGTGGCCTTTAATTTTTCCTCTTCATATTCGATGGGAACTTCACACAGGATGCGTGCAAGGTGTTTTGATAAGATTCCTTGCTCCCTGAAATTGATTAAGTTCTCTTGTAATTTTCCTTTTAAAAGATCTGTATTTTCTAACAAATTCTCTAAAGACTCAAATTCTTCTAATAGTTTTTGTGCCGTCTTTTCACCGACTCCAGGTATTCCAGGGATATTATCCACGGCATCTCCCATGAGGCCAAGCATGTCGATGACTTGGTCTACATTTTTTATATTCCAACGCGCGCAAACTTCTTTGGGACCTAAAACTTCAACCCCTTTTCCCATGAAAGCGGGTTTGTACATTTTGATTCGTTCTTCTACTAATTGACCATAATCTTTATCCGGGGTCATCATGTAAACGACCATTTCCGGATTTGCTTTGACTGCTTTTTTGGCAATAGTCCCGATCACATCATCCGCTTCATAGCCATCTAAGATTAAAATGGGAATATCTAAAGCTTCTACAAGGCGCTTTACATAGGGAATCGCAATGGTGATGTCTTCTGGTTGCTTTTCGCGTTGAGCTTTGTATGGGGTATATTCGATGTGTCGAAAAGTAGGAGCGGGGGTATCAAAGGCAACGCCTAAATAATCAGGCTTTTCTTTTTGAATCACTTCTAAAATGGTATTGGCAAAGCCAAAAACGGCACTGGTATTGATTCCTTTTGACGAAATTCTGGGTGTTTTGGCAAATGCAAAATGAGCTCGATAAATGAGTGCCATTGCATCAAATAGGAATAATTTTTTCATAGAATTTAACTAAATTTGTGGGGCTTTACCTTTGAGTAAAGATATGAAAAAAATGATCGAATATGAACTTAGCTGAACTCAGAATCAATTACCAAAAAGGAGAATTATTGGAATCCTCAGTGGATAAAAATCCTTTTGAACAATTTAAAAAATGGTTCTCTGAGGCGAAAGATAGTCAGGTGCCTGAACCCAACGCCATGCATGTCAGCACCATAGGAGAAAATGGGATGCCCAATGGACGAATTGTGTTATTGAAAAATGTTGGTGAAGGATTTTCATTTTATACGAATTATCAATCAAGTAAAGGTGAGTCATTGAATAAGCATCCTCAGGCATGCATCACTTTTTTTTGGGCCGAATTAGAACGCCAAATCCGAATTGAAGGGATAACTAAAAAGGTAGATTCAGCCACAGCTGAAATATATTTTAAAAATAGACCTCGTGCCTCACAATTAGGTGCCTGGGTTTCAGAACAAAGTTCTCGCATCGAATCACGTGATATTTTAGAATTGGCATTTAAGGAATTAGAAGCCAAGTATGAAGGGCAGGAAATACCCAAGCCACCGCATTGGGGAGGTTTTGAGTTGATTCCCTCTTATTTTGAATTTTGGCAAGGACGTACTTCTCGATTGCATGATCGGGTAATCTACGATTTAACCGAGGGGGGAATTTGGAAAATCGGCCGACTAGCGCCTTAATGTCAACTAAATAAATTCGTTACCTGAATCGTCTTTTGGCTTTGGAAGCCTTCTCCATATTTTACGCCTATTTTATGGCCCATTTCTTGGGCTCTGGCTTGAATGAAAGATAGGAAATCAGGACTTGAAATGTAGGAATTGGGTTCTTTGGAGTTTGGATCAAAAAACTGACTTTTAAATGCTCGGATCGATTGTTCTTTCGTTTCCCAATGTTCCGTGATGTCAATTACAAAATCTGGCTCTAAATATCGGTCTTGAATATAATGATAAACATGTTTGGGACGCCAAGCAGCTTGCTCCGATTTCGAATGGGAATCTGTCGTGTGAATCATTCGAAGTCCTGATAAAAAACAGGCGTCAATAGCTAATTTAGCTCCTTTCCCATGGTCAGGGTGTCTGTCTTCGAGAGCATTGGCTAATATAATTTCAGGTCTGTATCTTCTGATTACTTCCATTAAGATTAATTGGCTTGCCTGGTCATTTTGGAAAAAACCGTCCGCTAATCCTAAATTTTCTCTGGCATGCAATCCTAAGATTTTTGTCGCATCATTCGACTCTTGTAAACGAATTTCAGGAGTTCCCCTTGTCCCCATTTCGCCTCTGGTAAAATCGACAATGCCAACTTTTTTTCCTTGAGCAATGTAGGAAAGAATGGTTCCTGAGCAACTTAATTCCGCATCATCTGGATGCGCGGCCATCACCAAAATATCAAGTTTTATATCCATATCAATGAATTCTTAAACGTCTTCCTGCCCGAATGGTTGACGACAATCGCAAACCATTCAATCGGGCTAATTTAGAAACTGACATTCCCGCTCTTTGTGCAATCGAATACAAGGAATCTCCATTGCGAACTCTAGTCCAAGCCTTACGTCTTGTTCTGATTTTTTCACCAACGCTACCATATTCGTTTCTGAGGGATAATGCTCTTGTATTAAAAGTTTGTGCTGTAATTAACAAATGATCAGAAAGAGGCTCACCCGTACCAAAATTAAATACCTGATTTGGGTTAAATGGGTTTCCTTCAAAACGCGTCTCAAAATGCAAGTGCGAACCCGTACTTCTACCTGTATTACCACCTAAACCTATTTCATCCCCAGCTTTGACAAACGTTCCTGCTTCTAAAGATTGCTTGGAAAGGTGCCCATAAAGAGTTTCTAGACCATTATAATGTCTGACAACCATGAACTTTCCATATCCTCCCCAGTCGACACTGGCCATCCGTACAATTCCGTCAAAGGCTGAATAAACAGGGTACCCCGTTTCTAAATCTAGATCGACTCCCGCGTGCAATCGACCCCAGCGAGGACCAAATGGACTTGTTTGTTTGACAGAGGCTAAAGGAGCAGACCAATTTTTGCCTGCGGCCAAATTATACAATTCCAAATCGATAGGTTCATCAAAATCCTTGGCATTGATGTCATAAGGATCTATACTTTGTGTATCCCAAATCGAATAATAAGAAGCTACGGAAACAAAATCTTCACTTCCTTCCGGTGCGTTTTCTTCTTCTATTTCCACGACTAAGGCTTCCCCTTCGTCGATCGATGTCGTATCAAAATTACTGATGGTCTTATTAATGACTTTTAAAGGCTCGAATTTTCGCTCTTGCATCTCTGAACCTCCTAATGCGGTAGACCCGGATTCTGATTCAGTTCTAAACTGTAAAGGAGGTAATTCGTCTAAATCACTCTTTTTCGTTTGTTCTTGATACAGTTGAGCCTGACTTTTATTTTCAATTTTAGTATTCTTTTTAAACAATTTCTTTTCCTGTGCTTTTGACAAAAAGCAAGGAAATAAAAAGATTACACCTAAAACGATCGTTTTAAAATTCATCAAAATGATTAATGTAAATGATTAGCGGCCAACCACCTTTCCGCGTCTAATGCTGCCATACAACCTGTACCAGCTGCCGTAACGGCTTGTCGGTACGTTGAATCTTGTACATCTCCACAAGCAAATACGCCTTCTATATTGGTTCGCGTACTTCCTTTTTCTGTGATTAAATATTCTTGTTCATCCATGGATAACACACCTTTAAAAATGGACGTGTTGGGTTGATGACCAATCGCAACAAAAAATCCCGTTAAGGCAATTTCTTCCGTAGCTCCACTGACCCTATTTTTCAAACGAATACCGGTCACGCCTGTTGAATCCCCTAGAATTTCTTCGGTCTCTGAGTTCCAATGAATTTCAATTTTGGGATTATTTTTGACACGATCTTGCATGATTAAAGAAGCCCTCATTTCATCTCTGCGCACAATCATGTGAACTTTGGTACATAAATTAGCCAAATAACTGGCTTCCTCTGCGGCTGTATCTCCAGCTCCCACAACGGCTACGATTTGATTTCGATAAAAGAATCCATCACAAACAGCACAGGCTGAAACGCCTAAACCATTGTAGGTAGTTTCTCCCTCTAAACCAAGCCACTTAGCTGAAGCGCCAGTGGCTATAATGATGGAATCTGCTTCAATTTCATCTCCATTGTCAATCCAAACTTTTTTCGGCTGAGAGGTGAAATCTACTTTTTCCGCTAATCCGTGACGAACATCCGTTCCAAATCGCTTGGCTTGATTTTCTAAATCAATCATCATCGTAGGGCCATCCACGCCGGTCGGATATCCTGGAAAATTATCTACTTCAGTGGTCGTGGTTAACTGTCCTCCCGGTTGGCCTCCCATGTACATAACGGGATGCAAACCTGCACGAGAAGCGTAAATAGCAGCTGTATAACCTGCAGGACCCGAACCTATAATTAAACACTTGATTTTTTCTGACATAAACTTTGAAATTGAGGCAAATAAATAGCTTGCAAAATTCAGCAAAACTGAGCAGAATCCCAAACGATGTTTTATTATCAATAATTATTACTTTTGCTTAAACCTCTTTCTAACGTATGAAAAAGAATAATATTACTTCAAACCTAACTTTTTGGGTCCTCCTTTCCATCGTTATTGGTGTTATTGTGGGTCATTTTCGACCTGACATTGCGCTATACCCTGTATTTGAAAAAAAAATTAATTATTCTCTGCTTGGAACCGAAATTAGTTTTGGGCCCTCTTTAAGTGAGATGTTTAGTGGAATATTTATCAGTTTAGTCAAACTGTTTATCCATCCCATCATTTTCTTGACCATCAGTTTAGGAATTGTTAATATGGGTAATTTGAAAAAAGTGGGTCGAGTAGGTGGAAAGGCCTTATTGTATTTTGAAGTCATTACAACTTTGGCTTTGGTGATAGGATTGGCCGTTTCTAAATTTCTCCAACCAGGAATCGGGGTCATTCGGGATGATGTGGCCGGTGGAGATATTTCAAAGTATACTCAAAAAGCTGCGGATTTTAGTTGGCTCATGTTCTTAAAGGAAAATTTCACGATCCAAGTATTGATTTTCTCTTTGATTTTTGGTGTCCTCTTAACTTTCATTACTCGAAAGGCAAAAATGATTTCAGGCATGCACCAAGCCTCGGATTGGGTTTTTAAGGGTTTACATGTTATCATGTATTTAGCTCCTTTGGGTGCCTTGGGTGGTATGGCCTTTACGATTGGAAAGTTTGGTATTCATTCTTTATTGCCCCTCGCCAAATTGATGATTTCTGTATATGTGACGATGGGAATATTTGTTTTCATCGTTTTAGGCTTTGTGATGCGTAGTTGCGGCGAACGAATTTGGAGCTTTTTGAAATTCATTAAGGAAGAATTATTAATTGTATTAGGCACTTCTTCTTCTGAAGCAGCTTTACCATCGCTAATGAAAAAATTAGAGAAAATGGGCTGTTCCAAATCGGTGGTGGGCCTTGTCGTTCCAGCCGGATATTCTTTTAATTTAGATGGAACCAGCATTTATTTATCCATGGCTACTTTGTTTTTAGCTCAGGTATATGGCATTGATTTATCCTATGGGCAATTATTGACGATCATAGGAGTTTTAATGGTGACGAGTAAGGGAGCCGCCGGAGTGACGGGCAGTGGATTTGTGGTGTTGGCTTCGACGTTGACCGCACTCCAAGTGATACCTTTGGAGGGTTTAGCGCTTTTGTTGGGCGTAGACCGATTTATGTCCGAAGCCCGCGCCATTACCAATTTTATTGGCAATGGAGTAGCTACCGTTTGGATTGCCAAGCATGAGAAAGAATTTATAGCGCCGGCAGCTGAAATTAAGGATTAGGTTTCATCCAATCTTCCCTCAATTTGATTTGCTTTCTTGAAGGTAGAATAAGTTCATTAATGGATTTTCTACTCGCTTGAATTGTCAACTGAAACGGAGCGACTAATTTAATGGTTTCAAATCCACCCTTGTCGTTAGCGCGTGCTATTTCTAAAGTTAGCAAATCACCCGTTTTAATATTTGATAATACTTGTTGGGTATTTTTGACAAAATTAGGTAGGTCGATGGGCAATTGGTTCACGGAGACTAGTTCGTCTTTTGCTTTTAAATGAAGCTCATTTCCAAAGGCATTAATTCCTAGCTCGCTACCTATAAATGCCCGCTTCGTTTCTGAATTTATATTGAGTGTTTGATAGTCAAATCCGAAGGTCTTAACCGTATCTTTTTTATTGGGATCAATTTCATAACCTATACTATTGAGCCAGTCATTTAACGGAATTTTTTTGTTTCCTGCCACGTAGTTATTGAAGTATTCTTTTAGGCTAGGAATCTTGGTTACTTCAATTAACTGATCAAACAATTCATCGTCTTTAAAGGATTTATTGGGACCATAAATTTTAGCTAAATCTTGCATCATTTGTTGGGTTCCATAGGCTCCATTGGACTCTTTTCTCAACAATAAATCTAATCCAAAACCTAATAAAGCTCCTTTTTGGTATACATTGCTATACTGATCTTTATAGGTATCTAATACCTTCTTGCTCATCTCGGTAAAAGGGATCTTATCGTCAAATTGCATTTGCATCGTCTCCCATTTCTCTTGGATCGTTTGCATGAATTGTGGTAATTTGATGAGTCCATATTTCAATTGCATGTGATGGGCAGCATACTCAGTTAGGCCTTCATATAACCATAAATGTTTGGACATTTTGGGTTGGTTAAAATCAAAATTTCCAATTTCCTCCGAATGAATATTTAATGGGGTTACAATGTGGAAGAATTCATGGGCACAAATGTCTAAAATCGTCTGGCCTAAACCTGTAATATCTCCCTCAGGTAAATAGTAAAAAGAGGATTTAGCATGTTCTAGCGCACCATAACTGCCATTTTTCAGGTTATCAGATAGTATAATCAAAAACGCATAACGCTGAATCGGTAAGTTGCCTCCTAAATAGTTTTTTTGAGCCTCTAAAAGCGGCTTAATTTTTTGTGCTATTTCCTCTGAGATTAAGGTTTTATTGGGGGTAAATAAGGAGATAACGATTTCTACATTACCAATTTTAAGGAGGGTTGTATCAGCTTTTGCATACATGAAGGGGGAATCTACGATCTCATAGTATGAATTTGCCTTGAAAATATCTTGTGTAGGACTGCTTTTGATGTCGCTTTTCAACGAGGAAGTTCCCACCATAAACGAGGGTTTATTGATTTCTAACTCGATTTTATTCTTTTCAAATCCTTTGAAATAGCCTAAAAGTCCATGCGTATTTAAGGCAAATAAAGTGTCTTTTTGGAAGGAAGTTCCCGCCGGTTCGAATACATATTCTCCGTCAATTTCCGGACTATCCCAAGTGTCGTCTACTTGGTAAGTAATGCGAGTTAATTTAACGGCATTTTTAATTTGGTATTGATTTACATTCTTTTTGACGACCGATAAACTTTTTCCTTGCGCATCAAAAGCTTGGAAGTCACTGATAAATCTTCCAAAATCATAATTGGCATACGTTCCGGGAACGATTTTAGGGAAGAAAAAGTCAATTTGGTTTTCCTTGAATTTGGGCGTTTTTACTTGGACACTTAACTTGTCTTGGTTGAGTTTATTCAAATCAATGGAATAAACAATGTTGTTTTGTGCAGATAAATAAACGCTGATAAGCAGGAACGATGCGATGAATAAATATCGAACGTTTTTAATTTTTGTAATTGATCGCATCTTTTGGGTCTATTTTTTTGATAAATAAAGTAGGTATGGTTATGGTTAGGGCTACTAAAAGACATGTTCCTACATTGACATATATCCAAGTAGGTGTATCCCAAAGGATGGGTACGGCGGTCATATAGTAATTTTCTGGATCTAATGGGATCAGTTTATAGGTAAATTGAATGTAGCAAAAAATGATGGCAATTAAATTACCGATCAATAATCCCCTAAGCAAAATAAAAAATCCGTTCCACCAAAAAATGGTTCTTATTTGTTTTTGCGAGCTGCCTAACGCTTTTAACAAACCGACCATGGGAATTCTTTCCATGATTAATACCCAGAGCGTGGCGATGAGGTTAAAGCAGGCGACTACAAGTAGAAGAGAAATAAAAATGACAATGTTGCGGTCCAACATATTCATCCAGTCAAAGAGGGATGGATACAGTTCTTCAATGGTCTCTAATTTCCATTCGGTCGGTAAATCCTTTTCTAAATAATAAGCCGATTGGTTCAAATCCACTCCTTTTTTAAGAACGATTTCGTAGCTCCCCAGAGAATCTGAACTCCAGCCATTCATTTTCCCTACCCAATCACGATCCGCTAGAATAAAAATTTTATCTAATTCTTCTAATCCAGTTTCATAAATTCCGGTTACTTTAACTTTTCTAGGTCGCTCCGGTTGGCTTAAGAAGTATAAAATTAGACTTTGGTTTATGCTGGTTTTTAATTGATTCGCAAGAATCTGGCTAATGATAACATCTTGAGAATTTTTAAGGTAGGGGAGACCTTGAATAAGGTTTTTTTTGATTTGCGCCTGTGGCATATCCTGACCAATTCCTTTGATGACTATTCCTGCGAGTCCTGATTTGCCAACAAGGATACCTGGTTTCTGAATATGGGATTGGATATGATCGATGTAGGAAATCTGAGTAACCGACTTTTCCCAAGCGCTATTTTTATAAATCGGACTTTCTGAAACCGAATGATTTCCACTGATTTTACTTACGCGTATATCTCCTGAAAAACTTGTTAATTTTTCCTGAATGGCAGATTTGAAGCCAAATAGAATGGAGAATGCAATCAGAATAATGCTAATGCCCAGTGATATTGTTCCTACCCCAACCCACGTAACAGTCTTAGAAAATGAAGTTTCTTGTGTATTTCTAATCCGACGAGCTACGAATAAGGGAAAATTCATTTTTAATTCACAAGTTTATAATGCTAAAAAAATATCAGATATTTGACCTGATAATTTAACACGCAAAGAAAATGCTATTGCTTCGATTCTACAAGCTAATCTTATTATTGTTCATTTTTTATTCATTGCCCGCACAGCAGACAGGTAATCCTTTGCCGGGAGCCTATTCCACAAGATCATATGTGCATTTATTGAAGAATAAAAAGGTAGCCCTCGTTGTCAACCATACTTCTGTTATTTTAAAGACACATTTGGCTGATAGTTTGTTGGCCTCCGGCGTTCAAGTCTCTAAAATTTTCGCTCCAGAGCACGGATTTAGAGGAAGTGCAGATGCGGGCGCGCATGTGGACAACAGTGTCGATCAAAAAACTGGATTACCCATTGTTTCTTTATACGGAACACATAAAAAGCCGACTCAGGATGACTTGAAAAATGTGGATATCGTTGTTTTTGATATTCAGGATGTGGGTGTACGATTCTATACGTATAGTTCTACGCTTCATTATGTGATGGAGGCTTGTGCTGAAAACAAGGTTCCATTGCTGATTCTAGATCGCGCAAATCCCAATGGACATTATGTCGATGGACCTGTTTTGGATCGCCAATTTGCCTCATTTGTGGGTCTAAACCCTATACCTATTGTTCATGGTTGTACGTTGGGAGAGTTAGCGAAAATGATCAACGGCGAGGGCTGGTTAGCGAATCAAGTGGTTTGTGATTTGAAAGTTATTCCGGTCCAAAATTACTCGCATGATGCTTTTGTGCACATTTCAATTCCCCCTTCTCCTAATTTGCCAAATGACCAATCTATAGGTTTATATCCTTCACTATGTCTGTTTGAAGCGACGCCCGTAAGCATTGGCCGAGGAACAAATACGCAATTCCAGGTGGCTGGACTTCCGATGGAAGGTGCGGGTGATTATCAATTTACCCCTGTACCTATGGCAGGAGCGATGGATCCTCCTCAAAAAGGTAAACTTTGTTTTGGGTTTAATTTGACAACAATACCGGTGCGCCAATTAGGTTTCAGTTTGAAATACTTGTTTTATTTTTTCAACAAAATGGGTAAAAATGAAAGCTTCTTTTCAAGCCCATCTTTTTTCGATAAACTGGCAGGAACAGATACCTTACGCAAGCAAATGCTAGCGGGCCAAACGGAAGCTCAAATTCGTGCCTCATGGGAACCCGCTTTAAAAGTTTATTCTCAAATGCGCTTACGTTATTTATTATATAAATAGATTTTTCCGAGGGAATAATCGGTTTTTGACTGAAATTTCCGACCTTTGCTGTTTATTTTTTATCAATTCGTATGACGGAAAAGATTATTATCCTTGACTTTGGATCTCAAGTAACTCAGTTGATTGCTCGGCGCGTCCGAGAAATTAAAGTGTATTGCGAGATACACCCTTTTAATAAAATCCCAGTTTTAGACGATTCTGTAAAAGGGATTATTTTGTCGGGTAGCCCTTGTTCGGTTCGTGATGCGGATTCGCCAAGCATTGATTTGACTTTATTTGGTGATCGGCCTGTGTTGGGTATCTGTTATGGAGCTCAATTATTAGCTCATTTGGGAGGAGGATCTGTGCAGGCATCTGCGCATAGGGAATATGGAAGGGCGCATATGGATTCGAAAAAACCAAGTGCCTTATTGAATGGATTATCAGCAAAAAGCCAAGTATGGATGTCTCATGGCGATACGATCATGGATTTGCCAAAGGAATATGAGGTGATTGGAAGTACAGAAACGGTGCGCGTAGCCGCATTTTCACATATATCCAAACCGATATTTGGAATACAATTTCATCCTGAAGTGACTCATTCTACCGAGGGAGGTGAATTAATTAAGAATTTTGTGGTTAGCATTTCTGGATGTTCACAAACGTGGACTTCCGATTCCTTTGCCGAAACTTCGATTGCCGCTTTAAAGGAAAAATTGGGAAATGATAAAGTTGTTTTAGGTTTATCAGGGGGGGTGGATAGTTCGGTGGCGGCTGTTTTATTGCACCGGGCGATTGGTAAGAATCTGTATTGCATTTTTGTCGACAATGGATTATTGCGTAAAAATGAATTTGAACAGGTATTGGAATCGTACCATACCTTGGGATTAAATGTGAAGGGGGTTGATGCCAAAAAGCTTTTTTATGATGCGTTGGCTGGACTTTCTGATCCTGAAGAAAAACGTAAAGCAATAGGTAAAACGTTTATTGACGTTTTCGATCAAGAATCTCATTTGATCGAAGGTGTTTCATGGTTAGGCCAAGGAACTATTTATCCAGATGTCATTGAAAGTGTTAGTGTAAATGGCCCTTCGGCCACGATAAAATCACATCATAATGTGGGTGGTTTACCTGATTTCATGAAATTAAAGGTGGTGGAGCCATTGAATACATTATTTAAAGATGAGGTGAGGTTGGTCGGCAAGACATTAGGCGTACCTCAAGAAATTTTAGGACGTCATCCCTTTCCTGGACCTGGTTTAGCTATTCGAATTTTAGGAGATATTACTCCTGAAAAAGTGGATATTTTACAAAAAGTGGATGCAATTTTTATTAATGGCTTGAAGCAAGATGGTCTTTATGACCAAGTATGGCAAGCAGGAGCTATTTTATTGCCTGTTCAGTCGGTCGGCGTGATGGGCGACGAACGTACTTATGAGCAGGTTGTAGCCTTGCGAGCTGTGACAAGTTTAGATGGAATGACGGCAGATTGGTGCCATTTGCCTTATGAATTTTTAGGTCGGATTTCCAATGAAATCATTAATCAAGTCAAAGGAGTGAACCGAGTGGTATATGACATTTCGTCTAAACCACCGGCTACGATTGAGTGGGAGTAGTATTTTTAGGTAAAAGGTATTAGGTAAGAGGTAATAGGTATTTTACAAATACCTAATCTTTATAAATTTTAATTATAACCTATTTACTGATACCTATTACCTATTACCTCTTACCTATTACCTCTTACCGTGTACAGTTCTGCTAAATACAGAATGGTTTCTGTAGCTTTTTGCATATCCTGGACGGAAACCCATTCTTCTTTGCTATGAAAAGCGTGTTCACCAGCAAAGATGTTTGGACAGG
>CANKVC010000054.1 GCA_947486835.1 Cytophagaceae bacterium
GGGGGTGAGCCTTGTTATTGTGGAAAAGCTGGATGTGTTGAGAAAGTCATTGCCGGCCCATCGTTAGAATTATTTTATGAAAGACAAACGGGAGAAAAAAAGAAATTAAAGGATATCGTTCAAGCCCATATAGTAGGTTCTGATTCAAATGCGACTGCCACCATGGAGCGATTATTTGAATATTATGGTAAAGCCATTTCTACGATCATTAACGTCATTGATCCCGATGTGATTGTGATTGGTGGGGGAGTTGGGAACATTGATTTGCTGTATAGCGAGGGATATGAGCGAATTAAAAAATATATTTTCAACTCAGGTGAAGTATTGACTCCCATCGTTAAGCCGAAATTAGGCGATAGCGCAGGTGTTTTTGGAGCAGCGATGTTGTAATAGGCGCATAGGATTTGCGGCCTAAAAATTATAAAGCACAGGAATCGTTTGTGAACTATTTGCCCCCATAAACCTAAAATAGTACTTGCCCGAGCTGAGTGGCGGAAGAAATATTTCTTCGTGTATTTGTTTGAGGCTTAGAGTTTTCAACATGGTTCCTTGTGCATTAAAAATCTCAAGTTTCATTTCCATTTCTCCAGGTAAATCAATGTTGATCTTTTCTCCTACTTTAACTGGATTGGGATAAATCCGGATGGATAGCTCGTTGACGGGCTCAACTCCTAATATGGGATTTAAAATAGTCGTAGCCTTTAGGAAATTTGGAATTCCATATCCCAACAAATTATCTGGTTTAGAGGCTTGATTGCCTGATTTTCGGATGGCATCCATAATTTGCCAAGAACTATTTCGAGGATTAGCTTGTACCATTCCAGCGGCAAATCCAGCCATAATTGGTGCCGAAAATGAAGTTCCATTGGATGTCCCAATCGTCCCACTCGTTGTACCGACCACTGTCCCTAATCCCATAGAAGAAACATCAGGTTTTATCCTTTTATCAAAACTCGGTCCTAACGAACTAAAACTCGCTTTTAAACCAGATCTGTCCACGGCCCCCACGGCTAAAATTGAATCAGCATCTGCTGGTGCCGAAATGTATTTCCAGGAATTTGAACCTTCATTTCCAGCACTTATGGTGCAAATAATTCCTTTTTGGGATGCCCAGGCGGCGGCTTTTGACACCAAAGTGGTTCTCCCATTCATGTCTGCATAGGTATGGTTATGCTTTAAGTTGTCAAATTCGGAATAACCCAAAGATGAACTTAACACATCGGTTCCTAAGCTATCTGCCCATTCAGCTCCTCTGAGCCAATTTGCTTCTTCTACGATTAATTCGGAACCATCTTCCTCAGTTTGCGCCATGGCAAAATTGGCTAAATAGGCTGTTCCAACTAATTTTCCTGGGGATTGACTAGCAATGGTGCTAAGGACATTCGTTCCATGGGAACCTCCTACATAGACCGATTTTAAACTAGGGGTTGTAGTGAGTGTGCCAATCACTCTTTTTTCGGTAAAAATGGCCTGCAAATAGGGGACTTGATCCGCATTTAAAAAGCCGTTGTCCAACAAAGTAATCAAGATTTTTTCGCCCCGAAAACCTTTTGCATGCATCAGGTCGATACCTAGTTGGGACACCTGCGTCAGAGAACTCCCATAATCTGGATCTGCATTGGATAATTTAGTTCCTGCAATCCCATTGCTTTTAATTTGATTATTTGAACTCGAGTCCGCTGGGAAATTCCAATAAAGACCCTTTACATTTTCCAGTTTTAATACTTTAGAAAGGTCGCTCGGTTTTTGTGAAATTAATGCTCCATTAATCCATTTTAAAGGAAAGATGATGGTTGCCCCTGTGGATTTCAATTGCTCTAAATAGCTAGGGTTAACCGGTAAATCTTGCGTTTGTAAAGCAATATTCATTTTTTTTCTGCGTTCTATGGACTTGGAACTTAGAAATGCTTCGGGTTTATTGATTGAAAATGGGCTATTGTTTCTGTCTTTAAAAAGCACCAAATATCGGTAGGTAGAATTTTGAGCGAAAGCTGATGGGCCCCAAGTAAAAGAAATAAATAACAGTAGGATTAACCTAATTGGAGGACGCATATTGAATAGTTGATGCAAATTAAATAATTTAAACCAAAAGCACATAAATTTCATCAATTCAATATGGTATCCATAAAATTTGTAAATTTGGGCAATTATTTTTTGAGATGAAATTAGCTATCAAGCGCTTCTTTTTGGTCTATTTAACTACCTACTTTTTAGTAGGAAATTTAGGCATTTCATTCACTCAGTCCACTTGCCTCTTCACTGGAAATAAAAAATACTCATTTGACAAGGCGGTTTCATGTTGTTCAAAGAATACTAAACCCAATTTTAATCAGGCAAATACGTCTACATTCAGCCGGGCTAAATGTTGTTCTTATGACCAATATGCATTAAAATTCAATTTTGATCAGTCGGATAACAAAATTCAAAAACTTGATTTCAATCTTCATGATTTCCCTAATAGCTCTTATTCTAGTAGAGAATCTATTGGATATATAGCATTTGAAAAATTAAGTTATTATTATTCAAATCATTCACCCCCTCCTTTAGGTACGCGTCTAGCGAATTTGCAAGCATATCTAATTTGATTTATTGAGTCATTATTCACTCACATAAATTAAATAACGATGTACAAAAAAATAATTATTTATCTTTTATTATTGGCCCCCTTTGGATTATTGGGTCAAGAAATCACTGGCCGAGTGATGAGTTTGGATTCCGCTGGAAACATGGAAGACCTTATTGGCGCCTCTGTCGTTTATAAACCCACTCGCGCCGCTGTGCTCACCACTGCGGGCGGCATGTTTAAATTGTCGGCGGGTAAATTTCCCGGTTGGCTTGTTACTTCCTACCTAGGATTTCAAACCGATTCTGTTTGGGTGGAAAAGTCCGCCTTTCAGCACATTCATTTGTGGGCAAAAACCAATGAACTATACGAAGTTAGGGTGCTGGCTAATCCGGGCCAACAAGACAACATGTCTTTGCTTCAAAGAGAGGTTTTGACGATGAAGACCTTGGCTAAAGCTGCCTGCTGTAATTTATCTGAAAGTTTTGAGACGAATGCGAGCGTATCAGTCAATTTTACGGATGGTGTGACTGGGGCTAAGCAAATCCAATTATTGGGTTTATCGGGAAATTATGTGCAGACCAACCTTGAAAATATGCCATCCATCCGGGGTTTGAAATCTACCTATGGACTAAGCTATTTACCTGGAACTTGGATCAAATCCATTGATTTAAGCAAAGGGACTAGTTCGGTGGCCAACGGCTATGAATCGATGACGGGAGGAATCAACATTGAATTAGCCAAACCCGATACTTCTGAGGCCTATTTTTTAAATACCTATGTTAATTCTCAAGGACGCTATGAGGTAAACCAACAAGCCGCACACAAATTTAACGATAAGCTTTCTATGGGTGTTTTTACCCATTTTTCTCAACAGGCTGCAAGGACAGATGGGAATCAAGATGGTTTCATGGACCAGCCGCTTTTTACATTTACCCATGTGTTAAATCGGTGGAAATACGCTACCGACAATTGGTTTGTTCAGTGGGGAGCCAGTTATTTGAATGAAAATAGGGTGGCTGGTCAAATGAGTTTTGATGACTTATCTTCCAACCGCTATTTAGTGTATGGCTTTGGAAGCAAGACGTCTCGTTGGGAAGCTTTTTCTAAAATAGCCCGACTGTTCCAATTGAAGCCTTGGAAAGGTCTTGGTTTAATTCTGCAGGCAAACCAGCATGAAAACGATTCTTATTTTGCCTTTAAAAATTATCGAGGTCGTGAGCAAAGTATGTATGGGAATCTTATTTACCAGTCCATCATAGGAAACACAAACCATGGTTGGAAAGCTGGCGCTAGCTTTTTATATGATTCATATCAAGAATCGTACATAGATTCGGCTTTTGCGCGTACTGAAATGGTGCCCGGTTTTTTTGGAGAATATGCCCTAACGGTTCCTAATGTTTTGACGTTAGTTGTGGGCCAACGAGTCGATTTTCATAATCAATTAGGTACTCAATGGACACCTAGGTTGCACCTAAAATGGGATATTTCACCCGATTGGATTTTCAGATTATCAGCGGGAAAAGGTTGGCGCCGTGTGAATCCGATCGCCGAAAATATGGGTTTTTTAGCTAATGGACGCAGAATCCAATTGTTGGGTAATTTAAGTCCCATCGAGAAATCTTGGAACTACGGTTTGTCATTAACTAAAAATATGATGCTAGGATCAAGAAAAGCAAATTTTGTTTTTGACGCGTATAAAACGGATTTTGAGCAACAATGGATCGTGGATATGGAGACCTCTGGTCTGATTCGCATGTATTCAAGTCCAGGAGTTTCCTATGCGAATAGCGTGCAATTAGAATTTAATTATAGTCCATTTAAACGTTTTGAAATAAAGGCAGCCTATCGCTGGCAAGATGTACAGTCAGACTACATTAGTTCAAATGGCAGTTTGAGCCGTTTGGCCAAACCCTTTGTCAATAAGGAACGAGTTTTAGTAAATTTGGGTTATGAGACTGCTATGTCAAAATGGAAATTTGATTTAACTTGGCAGTGGAATGGGGAAAGGCGTATTCCCAATGCAACTGCCGGGCATTCACATGAACCGAATTCCCCCTTAGTAACTGCCCCAGCTTTTTCAACGATCTATGCACAGGTGACTAGGCAATTTAAAAAATGGGAGTGGTACGTTGGCGGTGAAAACCTAAGTAATTTTACGCAGACAAATCCATTGATGAATGCATCAGATCCATTTAGCCGTTATTTTGATGCGACCATGGTTTGGGGGCCGATTGTCGGCCGAATGATTTATTCAGGAATACGATTTAAAATAAAATAAACATAAAAATAAATTCAACATGAAAAAAATGATGTTAATGGCCACTTTGATGGCAGGAATGTTTGGAGCGATGGCTCAACAGCAAGAAGCAACGAAAGTTGAAAAAAAGGAAACTGCAGCGGACAAAAAAGAAGCTTATCAGTGTCCGATGAAATGCGATGGTACTAAAACCTATGCTAAAAAAGGCAAATGTCCTCAGTGCACCATGGAATTAAAATTGGCTAAAAAGTAAATTTTGATGATTTTGGGTACCGGAGAAATATGGTTTGCACCTTAATGGGGTAGGCGATATTTCTCCGGTATCGAAATTCTATTCTTAGTGTTTCTCATTTAGCTCTTCATGCTAAGGGCAATTCTCTTTCTTGCTTCATCCACTTCGGTGACGCGTACCATCACTTTTTGAGATACTTTCACCACTTCATTGGGATCTTTGACAAACTTGTCGGCTAGTTGGCTTACGTGCACTAAACCATCTTGATGCACCCCAATATCCACAAAAGCCCCAAAATTGGTAATATTCGTCACAATGCCTGGTAACGTCATGCCAATTCGTAAATCTTTGATATTATTTACTCCCTCGGCAAACTCAAAAGCCTCAAATTTTTCACGCGGGTCAAGGCCTGGTTTGGCCAATTCTGAAATGATATCGGTTAATGTGGGCATCCCAACATCTGCTGTTACATATTGGCTTAATTGGATTTGTTTGCGCAGCGACTCATCTGCCAACAAATCAGTTACTTTACAGCTAAGGTCTTTGGCCATCTTTTCCACTATTTCATAGCGCTCTGGGTGTACCGCACTCGCATCTAATGGGTTTTTCGCATATCGAATACGTAGGAAAGCTGCGGCTTGCTCAAAAGCCTTTTCTCCTAACCTTGCTACCTTTTTCAGGTCGGAACGCTTGAGGAAGGGACCATTTTTTGTCCGGTAGTCAATAATATTTTGAGCTAGTTGGGGACCTAGGCCTGATACATACGATAAAATTTGTTTGGAGGCGGTGTTAAGTTCTACGCCAACTAAATTAACACAGGACACCACCGTGTCATCCAGCGATGCTTGTAATTTCTTTTGATCCACATCATGCTGATATTGGCCTACGCCAATCGATTTTGCGTCAATTTTGACTAACTCAGCTAGTGGATCCATCAGTCTCCTGCCGATGGAAACAGCACCTCGAACCGTCACATCTTTATCCGGAAATTCATCTCTTGCGACTTCAGAGGCTGAATAGATGGAAGCACCGCTTTCGTTCACCATAATAATATGGATGCCATTCAAGTTTAAGTTACGGACAAAAGATTCTGTTTCTCTTCCCGCTGTTCCATTCCCAATGGCAATGGCCTGAATTTGGTATTTTTTCACCCATTCTTTAATGGTTTCAGCCGCCTCAGAAGCTTGTCCAGGACCTGTGTGAGGGTAAACCGCTGTATTGGCCAATAAGCTTCCTTGCTCGTCTAAGCAAACTACTTTACACCCGGTTCTAAATCCTGGGTCTAATGCCAAAACACGTTTTTGGCCTAAAGGAGCAGCTAAAAGTAATTGCCTGATATTTTCAGCAAACACACGTATCGCGTTCTCGTCGGCTCGTTTTTTAGCTTCCGCTCGAACTTCTGTTTCCATGGCTGGCATCAATAAGCGCTTATAGCCGTCTTGAATGGCCATTTCCACTTGTTTGGCACAGGAATTATTACCTGTGATGAATCTACGCTCCAGTTTTGTTAGGACTTCTTCATCGGGGCCCAACAAGCTTAGGTTTAAAAAACCTTCATTTTCTCCTCTGAATAAAGCTAAAATCCGATGGGAAGGGGCTTGTGCAAGAGACTCAGACCAATCGAAATAGTCTTTGTATTTAATTCCTGCTTCTTGTTTTCCTTTGGCGATACTAGACTTTACGGTCGTTTTACGGGTAAATAAATTCCTTGCTTCTTCTCTTGCTTCCGCTGTTTCCATCATTTCTTCAGCCAAAATATCTCGGGCTCCGGCAAGGGCTTCGTCGATGTTCGACACATGTTCAAGGTAACTAGCCGCTAATTCTTCAGGGGAAACAAGACGTTGCTGGAACAGTTTGTTAGCCAGCTCCTGCAAACCTTTTTCACGGGCAGCCATCGCACGTGTTTTACGCTTAGGCTTGTAAGGCAAATAGATATCTTCGAGTTTAGCTAATGTTTCAGCCGCTCGTACGGCCTTCTCTAATTCCGGAGTCAGTTTTTCTAGCTCTAGCAAAGATTTTAAAATAGCGTCTCGTCGTTTTTCCAGTTCCACAAATTGGTCCCTTAAATCACGAATGGCCGCTACTTGAACTTCATCCAAACTTCCGGTCATTTCTTTTCGATAGCGGGAAATAAAGGGTATTGTACCTCCCTCATCGAGTAAAGCGATGGTTTTTCGTACTTGGTTCTCGCTGATTTGAAGCGCAGTGGATATTTTGGAAAATAGGTTAGACATGATTGGTGGGTAATGTATAGGCGCGACATGTGAGTTCAAATCTGCTGATCACTCGCGAATTTTAGCTGAGAGATATATTTTTGAATGCCTTGGATGGCTACTCGTTCGTAGGGAAATCACTATGAAAATAACCCGCAAACTTCCATATTTCTTGGATTTCAGCTCCTAAGATGGGGTACGGATCGTATATAGGATTTGTCGATTTTAAAATCAGGATGCTCTTGGCTTCTAGGTGATTGATGATTTTTTTCAAAACCACTCCTTCTTCTCTGGTGACTACGATGCAAATCGTATCATCTTTGATCGATTTCCAATCTTCCACATATTCCGCGAATACGAGGGAGTTAGGCTTTAAGGGTAACATAGATTCCCCTTTGATCGGGAAAACGCGGTATTTTTTATCTCGGGGTAGGAAAGGAACTTGGAAGGTTGGTAGCTCTTGAATGAATTCTAAATCATCATACGACGCGGTATAACCTGCCAAAGCCTTGATGGGCACCATCTCAATATTCTCTTCGTTGTTCGAATCCACTGTGGTGGCTAAAATTCGTAGCTTAGGCTTGTTGGCTAATCCTGGTATTCTTTGGGCTAAATCTTCTTTGAGTAACTCGTCGACTTCCACGTTGAAAAACTGAGCCAATAAGATCAAATCGCTATATTTAGGCTCGGCTCTTCCGGACTCATATGAGCCCAAGGTAGGCTTCTTAATATTCAGTAATTCAGCTAGTTTTTCTTGTGAAGTTTTCTCCGACATTTTGCTGCGTAAAAAACGTAAATTCTGACTAAAAAAAGTACTCATAAGATTTGCTTATTAAACTAAAATGGATAAAATTCGTAGCTGAATTCTATTGATAATCTTTTCGAAGTTACGAAAGGTATTCAAAATACCCAAATATCTACCAATTTTATGCAGGAACGCGCCATTGTGCACATGGATTTGGACAGTTTTTTTGTTTCGGTGGAGCGTCTCCGAGATACTAGGCTTGTGGGAAAGCCGGTCATTGTGGGTGGAATGTCTGATCGTGGGGTGGTGGCGGCATGCAGTTACGAGACGCGCGCTTTTGGGGTACGTTCGGCTATGCCCATGAAGATGGCATTGAAATTATGTCCGGATGCGATTGTCTTGCGGGGTGATTTTGATGCGTATACCCAACATTCGGAGGCGGTGACCTCGCTAATTATGGGGAGAGCTCCTTTGGTTGAAAAGGCTTCTATTGACGAATTTTACCTTGATATGACGGGTATGGAGCGTTTTTTTGGTTCTTATGCTTTTGCTCAAGACCTTCGAGATCGGATAAAAAAGGAGATTGGTTTGCAGATGTCTTTTGGGCTATCGGTCAATAAGACGGTTTCAAAAGTGGCGACCAATCATGTTAAACCGGCGGGGGAATTTCAGGTATTATCGGGCCAGGAAAAATCATTTTTAGCCCCTATGCCGGTGGGGAAGATTCCGATGATCGGTGCGGTTACTTCTCAAACCTTACGTAATATGGGCATCGTTCATGTGGGAACTTTGAGTCAGATGCCTTTGAAAATATTGGAAAAGACTTTTGGGAAATCGGGGACTGTTCTTTGGGAGCGGGCTAATGGGATAGATTTGAGGCCAGTAGTTCCTTATTCTGAGCAGAAGTCTTTGTCGAAGGAAATCACGTTTGAACAAGACAGTACAGATGTGGTTTTGTTGCGTCGTATTTTGGGTTCGTTGACGGAACAATTATCGTATGATTTACGGAAGCTTGGGCAATGTACGGCTTGTGTGACGGTGAAGGTACGGTACTCGAATTTTGATACTCATACTCGACAAATCAGCATTCCAGCTTCGGCCAGTGATCACCGACTGATTCCTGCGGTTCAGGAGCTTTTTGAGAAATTGTATGATCGACGTTTGTTGATCCGACTTATTGGGGTTCGCTTTTCAAAACTATGGCAAGGGCAGGAGCAGTTGCAGATTTTTGATGAGGGAGCTCGATTGGTCCCTTTGTATGGGGCGATGGACAAATTGCGAAATCGCTATGGAGAGTTTTCGATTTTGAGGGCTAGTGGATTAATGGGAAGTTCAGAACGCAGAAATCGATTAGCCACTAATACGGACGAGTAAACATGTATTTAAATTGCCATTCCTATTATAGTTTACGTTATGGAACACTCTCCCCTGAGCAATTGGTGGCGGAGGCTGTGTTGCGTGGGATAAAAACCTTAGCACTGACGGATATTCACCGAGCCTCCGGGGTTTTCGATTTTGTTCAGGCTTGTCGGGATGCAGGCATCAAACCTGTGGTGGGGATGGAGTTCAGAAACAATCATACGTTGATGTATATATGTCTCGCTCGGAATGCCCAAGGCATGGCGCAGATTAATGCTTTTGCCTCAACTTACTTATTGGCCGAGGAGTCTTGGCCTGAGCGTCCACCGGAGTGGGCGGACGTGTGGACTATTTTCCCTTGGGTTCGTAAAAAAAAACTCAAAAACTTAGGTGAGCGTGAGCGCTGGGGGGTACGGGCGAGTGATCGCAATCGTTTGTGGAAGGAAAAGGATTGGGATAAGACGGTTTGGTGTCAGCCCTTTACGTTTTTGGACAAGCGGGGTTTTTCGATGCATCGTTTGTTGCGCGCAATCGATGAAAATACGCTACTGAGTAAACTTTCTGTGGATGCACAAGCTCAGGAAGATGAGCGTATGTACACGCAAGGAGAGTTGGCAGATTACTGCCAAGATTATCCATTTTTACTGGAGGAGTCGGAACGAATTTTAGCGGATTGTTCCTTTGAATTTGATTTTAAACGGCCTAAAAATCGGGTACTTTTTGGGTCGAGTTCGGAGGATGATTTGGCTCTTTTGACCAAGCTTGCTTATGAGGGGTTACGGTATCGGTATCCGCGTTCGGACCGGGAGGCTAAGGCGAGGGTTGAGAAAGAATTAAAGGTTATTAATGAGCTTGGTTTTAATGCTTATTTTTTAATTACCTGGGACATTATTCGCTATGCACGTTCTAGGGGTTATTTTCATGTGGGTCGGGGTTCTGGGGCGAATTCGATTGTGGCTTATTGTTTGGGGATTACGGACGTGGATCCGGTGGATTTGGATTTGTATTTTGAGCGATTTATTAATCCACATCGGACTAGTCCACCTGATTTTGATATTGATTTTTCGTGGGATGAGCGGGATGACATTATTGATTATATTTTTAAACGTTATGGGGCCAAATATGTGTGTTTGTTGGCGACCTATGTGACTTTTCGGGATAAATCGATTTACCGAGAATTGGCGAAGGTTTTTGGGCTACCCAAAGCGGAGGTGGATGCTTGGCTTGATCCGGCGGCTGCGATGCGTGAGGTGGGCTCGGAAGTTCAGCGTTTGATTGTTAAGTATGGCAGTTTGTTGCTTGATTTTCCTAATTATTTGAGCATTCATGCGGGAGGAATTTTGATTTCTGAGCATCCTTTAGCTCATTATACCGCCTTGGAGCCTATGCCAAAAGGCTTTCCTATTTGCCAATTTGATATGCATGTGGCGGAGGAGATTGGTTTTGCGAAGTTTGATATTTTGTCTCAAAGAGGCTTAGGACACATTAAAGAATCGGTGGACATCATTCGGGCTAATCGAGGCCAAGATGTAGACATTCACCGCGTACAGGATTTTATGCGCGATGAACAAGTTAGGAGGCAGTTGATGCGCCACGAAACCATGGGTTGTTTTTACATTGAGTCGCCTGCGATGCGCCAACTACTTAAAAAATTAAGGTGTCAGGATTATTTGACCTTGGTGGCGGCTTCATCGATTATTCGCCCGGGTGTGGCCTCTTCTGGGATGATGAAGGCTTATATTGAACGTTTTCATGCTCCGGATTCTTATGAGCCTGTTCATCCTTTGATGGGGGAATTGATGAAGGAAACGTATGGGGTGATGGTATACCAAGAGGATGTGATTAAGGTGGCGCATTATTTTGCGGGTTTAAGTTTGGCGGAGGCGGATGTACTGAGGCGTGGGATGTCGGGCAAGTACCGATCCCGGGCTGAATTTGACCGAATACGGGAGGCTTTTTTTGTGAATTGTGCGGACAAAGGGTATGAGTTGGCCGTCGCCAGCGAAGTGTGGAGGCAGATGGAAAGCTTTTCGGGATATAGTTTTTCCAAGGCACATTCGGCTTCATTTGCGGTGGAGAGTTATCAAAGTCTGTATCTGAAGACCTATTACCCCTTGGAATTTATGGTGGCGGTCATCAATAATTTTGGAGGATTTTACCGGACCGAATTTTATGTACATGAGGCTAGGCGCTGTGGCGCGCAGGTGGAGGCTCCTGAGATTAATGAGAGTGGGCATTTGACGAGCATTCGGGGTTCCGTGATTTACTTAGGTTGGGTACATGTCAAAGGCCTGGAGAAGCGTGTCATTCAGGATTTTATTGCTTCTAGGGCCCAATTGGGTCCCTTCCGATCTTGGGATGATTTTGTTCACCGAGTATCATTAGGTTTGGAACAGGCGATTTTATTGATTCGTGTGGGTGCTTTTAGGAATTTAGGCTTGCAAAAGAAACCCTTATTGTGGGAGGCGCATGCTCGTTTTCAGGGAAAGGTATCTCAGGTGGTTTCGATGGAGATGTTTGCGGATGATTCTGCGGATTTAGGTGTATTGCCGGAGTTGGTGCATGATGAGATCGAAGACGCATTTGATCAGTGGGAGATTTTGGGATTTCCGCTCTGTTCTCCCTTTGACTTGGTGGACGAACTCCCTGAAACATTATTGGATGCCGATTTATGTTACGAACGAGGCGATATATTGGGGTATTTGGTTACGCTTAAGCCGACTCGCACGAAGGCGGGGGAGCGCATGTACTTTGGTTATTTTGTGGATGTTCGGGGAGAGTTTTTTGATACCTTGCATTTTCCCTCCGACTTAAAACAGTATTCTTTCCGTGGAGGCGGCGTTTATTGGAT
>CANKVC010000055.1 GCA_947486835.1 Cytophagaceae bacterium
AGTTGGCTATGAAGCAAATTGGGATAACAAACTTATCCGAAGTTATCAATGTGGGTGACACGCCTGTTGACCTAGCTTTTGGTAAAAATGCCGGGGTGAGACTTGCCCTAGGCGTATGCAATGGAACTCATACCCGCGAACAATTAGCCTCATTCCCTAATGATGGATTGTTACATAAAATAGATGACCTCATTCAAATCATTGAAGATTTAAAAAATGAAAAAATATGATTTAATTGTTGTTGGCGGTGGAATTATAGGCACTTTTAGCGCATATCATGCACTAAAAAAGGGGAAAACAGTTCTATTATTAGAGAAAGACTCACAACCTTTTGAGGCAAGTTTTCGGAATTTTGGTCAGGCGGTTCCCTCCGGACAATCCTTGGACAAGTGGTTTGATTATGGCCGCAAATCATTGCAGATTTACAAGGACTTACAAAGTGAAACGAATATCTCCTTGGTTCCCAACGGGTCCTGGTACCTTGCTTCGGATGACCAAGAATTAACGCTCTTAGAAGAGATTCAGAAACTATTTGATGAGCGAGGATATTCAAATAAATTACATTCAGCAGATGAATGTCAGAAATCAAATGCATATTTTAAAAAGGACTATGTAAAAGGAGGCTTATTTTTACCTGAGGAAGCATCCTTAAATCCGAGATTGATGGTGCACCGAGTTCGGGAATTTATGATCCAACATATGGATCTTCACTACCAAAATTTGTGCGCGGTGGTTGGCGTAGAGAAAAAAAGAGGAATTGCTAGGGTATTCACAACAACGAACCAAAATTTTTGGTCTGAAAAAGTGATTATAGCCAATGGCCGAGACACACAATTTTTATTGCCCGAACATTACCCAGCCACAGAGTTAAAAATCAGCAAGCTACAAATGCTTAGATTGGCAGCGCAAAAGCCTATATTAAAACCAAATATTCTTACCGGGCTCACGATTCGTCGGTACGAAAGTTTCCATTCTTGCCCATCGCATAAAAAATTAACATCCACACCGGAACAAACTCTTTTGCAAAATAAAGGCATTCACATTTTATTCAAACAAGCGGATGACGGATCCATTATTTTGGGAGATTCCCATGAATATGTTCAAGCTGGCAAACAAGCTGACTTTGGGTTTGAGATCTCTTCAGAAATCAATGAAATGATGCTCAATGAAGCCAAAAAAATAATTGACCTACCACAATGGGATGTTGACGCCACATGGGCTGGATTTTATTTGCAAGGAACCCATTCAGAGGTATTCACCAAACAAGTGGATGATGTGATTCACATTATCAATGGCATTGGGGGGAAAGGGATGACAACCAGTCCTGGATTTACTTCTGAGTATATTCAAAAACTTTATCAGAAATAGCAAGTGAATTTTTCATGCGAATTCTTGAAGCCCACAGCTTTATAAAATTCGTGCGCTTGTGTTCTCCGTTTATTGGAAGTTACCTCGATCGATTTTATATCATAAGGCTTTAATTCTTCTCGAACTTGATTGATTAATAATTGGCCTATCCCCTTTCCCTGATACGTTTGAGTAACTATTAATTCCTCAATCTCATACACTAATCCTTCGTGATGCAATAATAGTTGGCCCAAGCAGGTAATAAAACCAATGATTTCTTTTTGGTCATTTTCAGCTGCGAAAAATAGCGCATTTTCTCTAATTAGGTAATGATTGAAAATACGATGAAAAACAGTGGGGTCTGAAATACGATTTTCTAGTTCATCCAATAAGGTTCGAATAGCATTTTCATCGGTTTCAATAACTTTTCGAATGTTGAAAACTGCTTTCATTTTATGAAATTGTTAAGGGCGCGTAAACAAAAGTAAAATAAATCTTAGAACCCTTCTTTCCCAGACTAATGCTTGCTAATTTACAAGCAAAATTTTGAATAATATGTCTGAGATAATAGAAAAAGTAGTGCATTTGTTTGAAAACCATGGGGATTCGCAATACGGAGGAGAGGCCGTAAGCCAATTGGAACATGCGTTACAAGCAGCCCATTTTGCCGATGAAGCAGGTGAAAAGAAAAGCATTATCGTCGCAGGCATTCTACATGATATTGGACATTTGTTGCATCATTTACCTGATGATGCCCCAGAAAATGGGATCGATGATTTACATGAGAATTTAGCCAATGACTTTCTCCAACAATATTTTACGCCAGAAGTAGTGGAGCCCGTGCGATTGCATGTGGCGGCCAAAAGATATTTATGTACGGTAGAGCCGGAATATCTAGATATTTTAAGTGAGCCTTCTATTATCAGCTTAGGTTTACAAGGGGGTCCTATGTCGGCCGATGAATGTAAAGAATTTGAAAAGAATCCATATTACGCAGATGCGGTTAAATTAAGGCGATTCGATGATCAAGCCAAAATAGCCAATTTACAAGTAAAAGAATTATCGTTTTACGTTCCCTACATGGAGGCTTTTGTTAAATGAACTCCATTAAAAGTCGAGTAAATTTTTCTGGCAAACTAATATTTACCCATCCATTATGGTCCATGATAGCGGCTTTTGGCTGTTATTTTTGCGTATACGGATTTCGAAAGCCATTTACTGCGGGTTTATACACAGACCAATTTTGGATAGGAATTCCTTGGAAATCAATCTTAATTTCTTCTCAGATAGTTGGTTACATGTTATCCAAATGGTGTGGAATATTCATCGTTTCAGGGATTTCGTGGGAAAAGAGGACGCGCGCTATTCTGATTAGTATTCTCATCGCAGAGCTTGCCTTGGTAGGATTTGGCCTAGTCCCAAGGCCTTATAGTATTCTATTTTTAGTAATTAATGGATTGCCATTGGGTATGATTTTTGGCTACATTCAAGGCTTTTTGGAAGGCAAAAAAAACACCGAATTGTTTATAGCAGCACTGGGAAGTAGCTTTATATTAGCAGATGGTGTTTCTAAATCTGTAGGCACCTGGCTATTAAATATCTCCATCGCTGAACATTGGATGCCTTCGTTGGCAGGCTTGCTCTATACTTTGCCTTTCGTGTTTTTTGTATGGATGTTGACAAAAATTCCTAGGCCCACCGATCAAGATAAGGAAGACCGAGCGGAAAGGTCAGCCATGACTCAAAAAGATCGCATCGCACTAGTTAAAGAGTTGTGGCCTGGAATTCTATGCATTAGCTTATTGTATCTATTTGCTTCGCTTTTAAGGGGAGTTCGCTCTGATTTTGCCCCGGAAATATGGAAATATTTAGGTTTTGTAGGCGAGGCATCCATCTATTCACAAACGGAAATTTGGGTTACGGTAGGAATATTAGTCATCAATGGCAGCCTTGTCTTAATCAAGAAAAACCACATTGCATTTTTTATCAGTATGTCAGCCATCGCGACAGGCTACCTATTTTTGCTGATCGCAGGATTATGGGGAGTGTATCACCTTGATCCATTCTGGTTAATTGTGTTAACAGGGTTTGGTATCTATTTGCCTTATTTAACGATAACCACCTCCGTTTTTGAGCGGATGATCGCCATTACTCGACATAAGGCAAACATAGGCTTCTTAATGTATATTGTGGACTCAATCGGGTACTTAGGCTACAATGTGCTCTTGCTATTCACAGGTTTTATACTGCCTAATTTAAACCTGCCATCTTTATTCTTCACTTGGATCGTTGTACTAGGGATAGTAGGTCTTATGATAAGTAGTTTATCGAGCCTTTATTTTTACAGAAGATTGAAATGATATTAGCCTAATGCACAGAATGTAATTTATAGGGATGAAATATTTCAAGCAAAAGTCGTACAAATTAAAAGAGAATCTAATTCATCATGATTTGAATCAATTCCTAACAAATAGAGTAGCCAATAAAAACAAGTAATGCCGAGAGGAAACCCCGCGGCATTAACTTTAATACACCAATATAAAATTAATAAAGACCAATGGTAGAGACCCAAGATCTCTTTTTCTTATCATAAATGAGTGATGCGTCAGGCCACTCAACATAATGTTTCATTTTTAAATATTCTGTAATATTGCCTTGCTTGACTAATGCATTAAATAAAAAGCCTCCACGCTGTTTGACCGTTTCTTCATCAAAATGTGGAGTATTCGCCACCTCCTCAAACTGGTCTATTTCTAGCGTATTGGGCTTTAGTGTAAAAGTCCCTAAAACACCCCTTCTCAAATCTTTGCGTCCTGCGACGGGCCTACTGAGAAAATAAGTATACGTTCCAGAGCTATCTTTTGAGAGATTGATCAACTGAAACTCGGGTAAACGTTTTACATATTCAGACCTAAATCGAGCTTGAAACTTAGTTGAATCTGATGCATAAGCAGGCTTTTCGCTTATGATACTGATGATGTTAGTTACCAAGGTATCTTGTTCAGGCTTAGAATAATAAAATGCAGCTTCATCTTTGGAATGACAGCTAGCTAGAAAAAATAATCCACAAAACAGGAGGGATTTAAGTTTATTCATTGGTGTACTAAAAAAAGGTCGCCACCTAGCATTAGGCAGCGACCTGGGAAATAAATTTTTTACTTGATGTAAACAATCGAGTTAGGATTGAATTCTGACCAACCAGCTGTCCAATCAGAATCTTTGAATGCACCAACAAAATCAGTTGCTGTAGTACCCGCTAACGTAGGCAATGCAGTACCGATTAAAGACTCAGATGCTCCTGCTGTCAATGTTAACGTAGGACGAGCTGACCAAAGCGCAGAAGAAATACCTGTATTTGCAGTCGAAGTCAAGGTTTTGTTTCCTGCTATCGCAGCGAACCAGGCTGAAGCAGAAACAGTACCAATTTCAATTGGACGTGTAGCTACTGTTCCAGCAGAACCTGTACGAGCGATTTGCTCTTCATTAACTACCGGTACTCCAAATCCATAAAGACCTGAGTTCAGTGATGTAAATCCAGTTGATCCCCAACCCGTTGTACCAGCGATAACAACATTCTTAACAATAAGTTCTCCATTAGCCGCATTTGTCTTTGCAGCACCACGCTGACTGTCGATGTATAATCCTGCTGGATATCCTGTGATAAATGTATTGTAAATTTTCACTTTAGCATTACGACGCAATTGCGCACCATTTTGGAAGTTGGCATCTAAGTAATCAGACGACTTTCCTTTGGCCCCAATGATAGAGAAGTTGGCAAGTGTTGCCGACGTAAATGGTGCAAGGTTTGATCCAGCTGCATCATTATCAATTTCAAAACCATTTGATCCTGAAACGTCAGCCAAATTACCATCACGGTAACCTAAACCAAACTGAATGGTACCTGAGTAGCCATTGTCCATGTCGAAATCATCATCCGTTCCTTTATAAGCAACTAAATACTTACAATTTACAGTACCACCAAACCACTCAAATGAATCATCCAATCCAAAAGAAGCCATGATGTATTCAATCTTTGTTCCTGAACCTACTGAACCCATCGTTAATGAGTTAATCTCTTGATTTGGATTCAATGGAATACCAGCATACTCAATACGAACATACTTTAATGAACCTGAATTATCATCAGCTACAGTACCACCGTGGAATCCTTTGTAACCACCTTCTAATTCCGCAACACCTGTTAAGTTGTTTGGAGCTTTTCCACAAATTACAACACCACCCCAATCACCTGGAGAACGTGAACCAATACCTTCAGCAGAAGTAAAGATAATCGGCTCAGCGGCCGTACCTTCCGCGATCAATTTAGATTCGCGTTGAACGATTAAGGTTCCTTTTGTAGCCTTATCGCCAATGATAATTGTACCAGCTTGGATAGTTAATTGGCCTTTTTTTGTTATTGTTCCAGAAACAGCTTCTTCTCCTACACGCACATAACCTTTCAAACGATAAATCTTATCTTTTGTCCAAGTCACATTTCCTTCAATTACACCTTGTACGTCAATAATCGTCTTTGGAGGTACAACTGAAACAGTAACAGGAATAGCAACTAAAGAAGAAACCTGATTCTTAACATCTGTAACTTGAACTGTAAAGTTAACCGTGGCACCTGCAGTACCTTCAACAACATAATCCTTCGAATATTCAGCGGTTTTTTCGCCAGCCATAATTTTCGAATCAAATGGAGCACCATTCTTTAAAACAGTAATTGACTTAATACCTGCTGGCGCATTAATAGAAGCCTTCACCGTAACTGTAGCACCCGGAATACCCGCAAGTGTACCTGACGCAGAGATTGTAGGCACTGGGAAAACTTCTTCTTCCTTCGTGCAACCCGCTAATGTTACTACCGCGATAGTTAACACTGCGAAAACTTTGAACATGTTTGTTTGTAAGCGTTTCATCACTTTTTTTTTAGAATTTAAATTGAAAAATTAATTAAATGGAGAAATAATAAGTCCTAATGAAGCTACACGACCCGGCGCATAACTCTGAATAATTTGATCTTGGTTACGATCAAAATTTTGATCTTGGTTACCGTCTTGTAAAATGATATTCCCTTGATTTAAAATATCGCTAATGCCGCCCTTAATCATAATGGCTTTCGTCAACTGCTTTGAAAAGTTAAAATCAATTACATTTCTAGGAATCTCATACCAATCAGGATAAGGAGCACCAAAGTTATTACCTACGGCAAAAATCCGCTTACCGATGACGTTGTAATTAATATTCAACTGAAAGCCTTTTTGTGCATCATTATAATTAATCCCAGCATTGATGATGTATGGCGACTGACCTTGTAAAGGACGATTGTCTGACTGATCGGATGCCAATTTTTCGTCCAATTTTACACGGCTGAAAATATAGGTTCCATTAAAAACCAGACTTGTGCGACCTAATAACGAATTAGGTGAAGATGCATTTAAATTTTTACGAAATTCAGCTTCTAGACCTGTTGAAAATGCCGATTGCGCATTCGAGAAATTCAAAATAGGATTGGCCCCAGAGGCAAAAATAACCTCAATTGGATTAGTGAAATCCTTGTAAAAAGCAGCTATACTGATTAACTCAGAAGGCGTAGGGTAAAATTCATACCGAAAATCAAAATTCTGAATATTCGCATTTTTCAACAAAGGATTACCTGACACAGTCCGGTTATTCACAAAATCATAAAAAGAGAATGGAGCTAATTCACGGAATTCAGGACGATTTAAGGTCTTTCCGTAAGCCAAACGCAAGAGTGACTTTTCCGTGAAGTTATATGTAAGATTCATGGATGGCAATAAATCCAAGCGTGTGTTGTCGTAATTAATTAGCTTGCCAACCAAATCAGCTGAATTCAGTTTTTGGCTATTCTGCTCTGCCCGAACACCGGCAATGACATTAAACTTTTTCCCCAGTGCATAATTAACGGATAAATATCCTGCCAATAAGGTATTACTCGCATCATAGGAGTCATTCGGATTCGTTTGCTCATCTAACCGAATACCTGTTCTTGTATTAAAATTTTGAGCCGCCAATAATTGGTCAATAGGCAAAGTCGTTTGGAAAGTTGGCGCGGACTTCACATATCCAATATTTCGTGCACCAAAATCACGAACCTTATCTTCGTAAAATAAACCTGCTTTTAATTCAAGTTCTTTTGAATCTTGTAAATCTATTTTCTTCACAGCATTAAATGCAGCTGTGTAAGATGATTCATCCATATTTATATAAGTTCTACCAAGAACAGTCGTTTGGGCAGCACCATTTGGTATAAATAAACTAGATGAACTTCCATCTACATTATAGCGAAAACGCTTGTAATCGGGTTGGTCGCGATATGCAGAATTATATCCCGCCATCCAATCAATTTTCAGACTACCTGATTGTAAATCATGGCGTCCGGTCAATTGACCCGTGTAAATTCCACGATATACTTGATCAAATGAACGAATATCCCAATTGGAACCATTCTCAAACCCATCACGCTGAATGTATTGGGTATTAGCTAATTGATTAAATAAATTCTTAAATTCAATCACTGATCCCCCAGCGAAACGAGCAGACCAGTTGGTAGAAACACCCAAACGCAACGCATTTGTATATTGATTATCCACAAAATTAAAAACGGCATCGGGCTCGCCAGTAAAATTAGGGCCAATGTTACTATACCCCCAGTCATTCCGAGCCATTTCAAAAGTTGAGCGCGTATTAGAGTAATTGATGGCTGTTACATTTCCGAATTTAGTCGACCCCAAATCAAATTTGAATCCTCCTGAAAGCGAGGCACGCATATCGGGCATTGCATTAGACTCTACTGGAGTCCAATTATTTTTCAATGATGCTCCTATAGCATCTAAACCCGAAGGTCCTGAATTAAGAAGTGCAGCACGACTAGCTGGAAAAGATTTAGGTAAATCAAAATAGCCTTGATCGAATCCAGTCCAAGCAAGATTACTATTTTTTGTCGCAAAAAATTGTGCTCCTGTAGTTCCCTCCCGATAAGCACTTGAAATATCTAAGGTTAAAAAGTTATTCTCCGGAATTGATTTAGTAAAAATTTTGACCACCCCACCAGCAAACTCACCAGGAATTTCCGCGGAAGGCGATTTGAAAACCAAAATACGATCGATTTGACCTGCAGGAATGATATCAAAAGAAAAAGAACGTACATCCGTCTCCATCGAAGGAGCAAACGCATTATTTAATTGAACCGTATTGTAACGTTCATTCAAACCGCGAATATTAATAAAACGCTCACCAAAAATAGTAACACCAGGAACACGCTTCACAACTTCAGCAGCCGTACGGTCCAAAGTCTTCGTGATCTGTGCGGCTGAAATTCCACTCACGACTAATTGAGCTGCCTTAATTTCCGTAATAACAGATACCTCAGTATTCGTTAAACGTTGAGCAACCACTTTAACCTCAGCTAAAGTAGAAGATTCCTCTGCTATAGTTAAATTCAAATCAGTCACTTGGTCTGCCTCTACTTTAACATTTTCATAAATTTTAGATTGATATCCTACAAAGGAAATCTTTAGTGAATAGGTGCCAACGGCCAATTTTCCAAAAGTGAAAAAACCATTAATGTCTGTGGCCGCTCCTTTAGTGCTTCCTTGTATTAGAACAGTAGCTCCAATGATGTCTTCTTTAGACTTTACATCTTTAATTGTGCCTCTAATAACCCCTGTTTGTTGAGCAAAAGATGCAATAGAAAGAAATAAGAATACAATTAAATAATAATGGGTGCGCTTCATAATGAAAGTCATGTTGTATGATTAATTGGTGTATTGTTTCAAAAATATTTACTTTTCAGTACGCCAAAATTAACTTAATGAAAGTCCTAACTTATTACGGTACCGTTAGTGGACTATTAACAAATTGTTAAAAAGTTTTAGATTTATTAACAATTTCTTAACATCATTTTTCCTGTCAATTTTCATCACCATGATTGCAATTATTTTTCCTTTGAATTATAGGCAAATATTGAACTATTCAAAGAAATATAATTTTTTAAAGAAGAACTTTCTTGGATAATTTAAATTTTATGCGGATTTAATTGGTAGATAATTTGAGAACACTAGTTTTGACTCAAGAAACGGAAATAATTCCGCCTAAGTTTATTTAAATAGGTTTATGAGAAATTCCATTAACAAAAAATCCATCGCAGCTTTTATGTTCGTCGCGATCATGTCTGTCTCTGCTGCGGCTAACGCATCAGAGTTAATCTCACCGGTCAACATCGAACAAGTGGGTAAAATGAAATTTCTTGTTCGTTCTGAACCGAAATCTTCTTTAATTGTCATTATCTATGATCAAGAAAATAATATTCTTTTCAACGAAGTCATTTCAACGCAAAAATTATTCAGCTTTTCCGACCTCTCTGATGGAAAATATCGGATGGATATACTTAATTCACGAAAGAAATTAATTCAGTCAAAATCATTTAATATCCAAACTGAAGTGAAACGCGACTTAGTTGCGATTCAATAATATCAGTGAAAAATTAAGGTTAAAAAGGCGCAGAGATTCTGCGCCTTTTTCCGTATTTTCGTAGCCCAATTACACGCAATAAAAAAGAAAATATGGATTTTTTGGATGGCTTAAATGAGCCCCAACGACAAGCTGTTGAGTACATAGAAGGACCCCTCATGATTATTGCCGGTGCAGGATCTGGCAAAACGAGAGTGCTCACCTATCGGACAGCTTACTTAATCCAAAAAGGGATTGATCCATTTTCTATTTTGCTCCTGACTTTCACCAATAAAGCGGCTGGGGAAATGCGCCACCGCATCGAAACGGTCATTGGCGGCCAAGCAAAAAACATATGGATGGGAACTTTTCACTCCATCTTTGCTAAAATATTGCGTTTCGAAGGAGAGAAATTAGGCTATAGCTCCAACTTCTCCATTTATGATACCGATGACTCAAAATCCCTGATTCGGGCATTGGTCAAAGAGCAAAACTTAGACGATAAAGTGTATAAGGTCAATCTGGTTTTAAACCGGATTTCAAATGCCAAAAATCGGCTCATTAGTCCCGAGCAATACCTAGCCTCCTCCATCGTAGAACAGGAAGATCGCTATGCGAAAATTCCCATGATGGGACAATTATATAAATCCTATTGCCTACGCTGCTTTCAAGCAAATGCCATGGATTTCGATGACCTATTATACCAAACAAACATTCTATTTAGAGATCATTTAGATGTTTTGAATAAGTACCAACATAAATTTAAACATGTGATGGTGGACGAGTTTCAAGACACGAACGTTTCCCAATATTTAATTACCAAAAAACTAGCCGCTGTAAACCGGAATATATGTGTGGTAGGCGACGATGCACAAAGTATTTACGCATTTCGTGGAGCCGACATCCAAAATATTCTAAATTTTGAACGTGATTATTCTGATTTGAAAACCATCAAGCTGGAAGAAAACTATCGGTCGACCAAAGCGATTGTGGCGGTTGCCAATTCCATCATTGCCCGAAATAAAAGCCAATTAAAAAAGGATGTGTTTACCTCCAATGAAGAAGGGGATCAAATAGAAATTATACGAGCAGGTTCTGATAATGATGAAGGTAGAATTATAGCCTCCACCATTTTTGAGGCTCGGCAAAAGGACGGACTTAAGTGGTCTGACTTCGCTATTTTATATCGCACAAATGCACAATCACGTTCATTTGAAGAATCTCTCCGTCGCTTAAATATCAATTATAGAATTATTGGAGGCCTATCTTTTTACCAAAGAAAAGAAATCAAGGACGTCCTGGCTTACCTTCGTTTTGTCGTGAATCAAAATGACGAAGAAGCTTTTAAGCGAATCATCAACCTTCCTAAAAGAGGAATTGGCGATACGACGATCGCCAAAATATCGGTCACGGCAGCCGAACACAAAGTTTCTGTTTGGGAAGTAGTTAGTAATATCAATCAATACCAAGGGGCAAGAGGGGGCGCATCCATCGAAAATTTTGCTGACCTCATCAAATCCTTTAAGCTTCAGGTGGAAGTTGAGCAAAAAGATGCCTATGAAGTGGCATCCCATGTGGCCAAAGCCTCAGGTTTAGTTCGAGAATTGTATGAGGATAAAACGGTCGAAGGACTTGCCCGCTATCAAAACGTCCAAGAACTCCTCAATGCCATCAAGCAATTTGTTGACTCTGAGGAAAATGAGGACAAATCCCTCAGTACTTTCTTGCAGTCTGTGTCTCTTTTGACGAATGCAGATACCAATGAAGATCCCAATGATCGCGATAAAGTAACCCTGATGACGGTGCACTCCGCCAAGGGTCTTGAATTTAAAAATGTCTTTTTAGTCGGCCTAGAGGAGGATTTATTCCCTAGCCAAATGATGTTACAGAGTCAAGCCGACCTGGAAGAAGAACGAAGGTTATTTTATGTAGCCATCACCCGAGCAGAAAAGAAATTGATGATTTCTTATGCGGAATCTAGGTATCAGTTTGGCCGCCTAAAAAGTTGTGAGCCCAGTAGGTTCCTAGATGAATTAGATTCTACTTACCTAAAGATGGCTAAAACTCCAGGCAAAAAAGAGGTCAGCTCCTTTAGACCTGTTCAAAAAACGGGTTTTGTTGAAAAGTCGACATCACCTTCCGCAGCCCAATTGATTCAAAAGCCC
>CANKVC010000056.1 GCA_947486835.1 Cytophagaceae bacterium
ATCCATTAATTAAATCGGCATCGAAATAATCTTCCTCTGTCAGAACTAAATTAAATGAATGGTACTTATTAAACAGGTTTAGTTGGGTATTGAAAACTTTTTTGATTTGACTGATTGGTTTGCTAACGATGCTGGCAAACGTTTGGCTTAGATTTGAAAATGAATGATCCAAGATGATTAATCGGTCAGATGGTATTTTCTTTAAACACTTTAAATTTTCATCATCCTCCTCAATTAAATGGGGCATCACAACATAATAATGATAATTGCCTAATTGTTGGCTCATAATCTCTTGAAATTGTTGTGCTTTGTATTGATATGTGAAAATATCTACGGAAACATTTTTGCCTAAAGTATCACAAAAGGCATCAAAGATTGATTTAGTGGAATCCGTTATTTTACCTACTAGAAATAAAATCTTTGTCTTTGTTTGAAATGTTGATTCCGAAATGAAGTATCCTTTTCTGAAAATAGAAGTAATGACTCCCATTTTATGCAACTCTGTATAGGCCCTCTCGACGGTATCTCTCGACAAATAACATTCTTCAGAGGCCTCATTAATACTGGGTAAACGTTCACCTGGTTTTAATTCACCCATTTCGATATCCTGCAACAGCGAATTGATTAATTGCTGATACTTCGGCAATTTGCTATCTGACTTTTTAATGGTAAAGGTTCCAAAGGTGTTATTCATTGCAAATGGGTAATCAAAAAATAAAAATTTTTATTTATTTTCTGTTATCAAATTTACACGACTAAGCCTATAGTTTATTGGACAAATCTTTCATTTTTGTGGACATAATTTGCAAAAACAAGGTTTGTGATTTATACCGAAGCTATTTAATTGGTTTTAACACAATTTAAACGGTTTTGTATTTTCCTTTTTCTTGTGAGTAAACTTAAAATTCAACTTAATTTCCTTTAAATTTTCTAATTTTAGACTTTACATTTTAGAGCCGTTTATCGTGTCAATTCGATTCGCAATCTTGTTTCTTAGCTTACTTTTTTTTGGCCCCAATTATTTGTGGGCTCAAAAGTCGACACGCTATGAAAGGTTGACAACCGCATCAGGTTTATCTCAAAGTACCATAAATAAAATCATTCAGGACAAAAAAGGTTTTTTGTGGTTTGCCACCGCGGATGGCTTAAATCGCTACGATGGATATTCGTTTAGGGTATATAGAAACGATCCTAATGATAAGAAGACCTTAAGTGGTAGTGATATATCCACCGTTTGTGAAGATGATGAAGGTAATTTATGGGTTGGAACGAGAAATGCGGGATTAAATAAAATTAATCTAAAAACAGGTTCGGTGATTCGATTTCCAAGGGGGCCTTCAGGGGAAGATATTTCATCGGCTATTATTCCTTCGATTGTTAATTTAGGAAAGCATAAAATTTGTGCAGCTGTTGTCGGCAAAGGTTTTGTGACCCTAGATTCGAAAAAGAATGTCATCATTCCAGCAGAATCTGATTTTGAAACGCCACTCATTAAAGATGCTGTTCGCTTTTTCAGGCATTCAACGGGATCGCTTTGGATTGGTACAAGAACAGGGTATTTGATTTCAGTATTAGGCAACCGTTCTTATTTGCCATTTAATTTTGGCCAAAAAGGTCCGGCCAACGAATTTCGTATACGGGCTTTATTTGAAGCTAAAAATGGGGATATATTAGTTGGCACAGAAGGCCGAGGATTATTTCGTTTTGATCATCAAAATCAAAAATTCACTTCTGTATTTTACAATCGGTCATCCCTTTCTTCTCGACAAAATATAGTGACTAGCATTAGTAGGGATGGTTCTAACAATATTTGGATAGGAACGGATAATGGAATTTATATTTGTGAGGGAGAGAATTTTTCAAAATTTCGCCAAGTGGTGTCTAATCCTGATCCGGAATTTGGTATTAGCTCTTATTCGGTGACTAGTTTATTTACAGATTCAAATCTAAATACTTGGATTGGGACTTGGGAAGCTGGTTTGAATATCGATTTTCACCAAAAATCTCGTTTTTCTTTATTGAGATATAAACCCAATACTTTTTTAGGATTATTAAGTAATAAAGTCACCGCGCTTCGGGCAAATGCAGATCAAGGAGTTTGGATAGGAAGTAATGTAGGTTTATCCTATTTAAATTATAAATCGGGATTAGTGGAACATTTGGTTAATAATGCGGATATCAATCGGCTTAATTCACCCGATATTTTTGATGTTAATTTATTAGAGACTGATTCACAGGGAACTTTATGGATTGGTGTTTGGGGAAAAGGTCTTTTCAATATGGATGCTAACCGTAAAATGATTTCATACCCTGTCCCGAAAGGAATTGTTTCAAACGTCGCCGTGACCATTAAATTCTCAAGTATCCTTAATGCTGGGCAAAAGTTGTTGCTTGGGACCGTGGGAAATGGTTTATTGACCTTTGATTTGATTTCTAAAAAATATGAAATTCCTTACACGGAATTAAATCGGAAATTGTTTGAAAATAAAACAATCTCTACCTTAATGATGGAGGGGGATAGTCGTCTTTGGATAGGTACGACGGCGAGTGGATTGTATGTTTATGATTTTAAGACTAAAAAAGTTGATCATTGGGAAAAGGGGATTTCTATCTCCTCTTTGAGATATAATCATGTGACTTATATTCACCAAGACAGAAAAAATCGAATTTGGGTCCTCACAAATGGAGGAGGATTACATTTATTTCAAGGACCTGGTAATAAATTCAAGATTTTTACTGTTGCAGACGGACTAGTCAGCAATACCTTGAGGGGAATGGTGGAAGATAAAAAAGGAAATTTATGGTTGACGACCAATGGTGGAATTTCAAAAATGGATCCTAAGACTTTCAAATGCATCAATTTTGATGATGTGGATGGTCTACAGGGAAAAGAGTTTTTGATTAATGCTTTTGATAAAAATAACCAAGATTGGTTGTTTTTTGGTGGAATTAATGGATTGAATTACATTAAATCAGATAGTTTACGTTCTCGAACGGATGTCCCAAACGTCTTTATAACCAATCTGAAAATCTTCAATAAGCCGGTGCAAGTGGGAGCGGAAAATTCTCCTTTAAGCGAAGATATTTTATTTACCAAGCATTTAACGCTTCAGCCAGAGCAATCGGTATTTAGCTTTGACTTTGTTGCTTTAGAATATCAAAGACCTAAAAATAACCGTTATGCCTATTATTTAGAAGGTTTTGAAAAAGATTGGAATTATGTTGGGACCCAAAGGTCAGCTTCTTACACCAATTTAAGTCCTGGAGATTATACGTTTAAAGTTAAAGCAACTAACTCGGATGGTATCTGGGCAGAAAAACCATTTGAGTTAAAAATCACTGTATTACCTCCATGGTATCGCACCTGGTGGGCTTTTGTAATCTATTTTCTTTCTGCTTCTGCCATTGTTTATGGATTTATCCGAGAAATAAAGATCCGAGAAGCATTCAAAACGGATATTCGATTAAAAGAAATTGAGAAAGAGCGTATTCAAGAGCTCGAGCAGGTAAAAACGCATTTTTTTACTAATATTTCTCATGAGCTCAGGACTCCTTTAACACTTATCATAAGTCCGATTGAACGTTATTTTTTAAAAAATAAGGGCTTAAATGAAGAACAAAATACTCGGATGTCATCCATACATCAAAATGCACAAAAGCTGTTGCGATTGATTAACCAACTGTTAGACTTATCCAAAATTGAGTCAGGAAAACAGGAGCCTTCCATCGCAAAACATGATTTAATCCTGCAATTAAATAGTATCATGTTGGGTTTTGAAAACTATGCGCAACAAAAACAAATCAATTTGATGTGGAAACCCCCACAAAATGATCTGTTTGTTTATTATGATTCTGATATTATTGAAAAATGTGTGTCAAATCTTTTATCTAATGCTTTTAAACATACGCCGGAAGAGGGCAAAATTGGAGTTTCATTGACTCTTATTCATGATCTTCAAGCAGGTAAAAAGATAGTTAAATCCGTTCGAATCCAAGTTCTAGATACTGGAAGAGGAATCGCATCAGAACATTTGAATCATATTTTTGACCGTTTTTACCAAGTGCCTGAATCGATGAATCGAGCTGGAACGGGAGTCGGTTTGTCACTTTGTAAGGAATTAATTGAGTTACATTTGGGTCAAATAGAGGTTAATAGTAAACTAGGCGAAGGAAGTAATTTTACCATTACTTTCCCTGTTCAAGACAGCGTTTTTGATCCCTCTTGGATACATTCACATGATAATTTACTAGAAAAAATCGTTTCCAATAGTCCCGTGATTCGAAAATTAGACTCCATTGAACATGAAAAACAAATTTTATTGATTGTGGATGATCATACTGAATTACGAAAATTTGTTGCCGATATATTTTCGAATCGTTTTCAGATTGTCGAGTCTGAAAGGGGGGAAGAAGCGTTAGAATTAGCGTTGAAGTTTTTACCTGATGTAGTCATTACGGATTGGATGATGCCTGGCATGAGCGGAATAAATCTTTGTCGGGCGCTTCGCAGCAATCCTAAAACAAATCATATCCCGATCATTATCTTAACTTCAAAAAGTTCACAAGACAGCCAGATCGAAGGAATGCAATCTGGTGCAGATGATTATGTGAGCAAGCCATTTAATGCGGATTTGTTGGAAATAAGGGTCAATAAATTATTGGAAGCCAAGGAGAGAGCTCGAAAAAATTGGCAAAAACAATTCGTTCAGAAAGAATTAACGGAAGGTAAATTGCCGGAATTTCAAGATGAATTTTTACAAAAAGCAACCGCCTTAATCATAGAAAATATCGCTGATTCTAATTTTGATGTCGTCGATTTAGAAAAAGGGCTGGATATGAGTAAAATGCAGTTATACCGAAAGCTTAAAAACCTAACTTCGTTGGCAGGTAATGAGTTTATACGATCCATTAGGCTCCAACAAGCCCTAGTGGTTATCGAGACAACTCAATTAAATGTTTCTGAAATTGCTTATAAAGTAGGATTCAATGATCCTGCCTATTTTGCTCGTGTCTTTAAAAAACAATTTGGTCAATCACCTTCTAATTACATACAACATGCTAAAGAGAACATTAGTTAAATTATCAATATTCGCGATCATTCCTATCTTAATCTCTTCATGGGGGTTTTTGGCTCATAAGTCATTGCAACAAGTTTCCATTTATACGTTGCCCGAAGAATTGGGATTATTTTTTTACGCAAATCAAGACTATTTGGTGACTCACTCGATTCGGCCAGATGTTCGTAGACGTGACGATAAATCAGAGGACCCTAAGCATTATTTAGATATGGATGCTGACGTTTTTGGTCCTAATTATCGAACAAGTATTCCACATGAATTTTCTGCCGCCATCAAAAAATATTCCTTGGATAGTTTGAAGAATGAAGGGATTGTACCTTGGGAGGTAAACCGTGTGTATAAGCGATTGGTTTATTCATTCCAACATCAGTTAAAGGATTCCGTATTGTTTTATGCAGCCGATTTAGGCCATTATGTGGCTGATTCACATGTTCCGTTGCACACAACTAAAAATCACGATGGTCAATATACCAACCAAAAAGGAATTCATGTGTTGTGGGAAAGTTTAGTGCCTGAGGAGTTTTTAAGAAATTATCAGTTTAATGAGGTGCCAACCGTCACCTACATTAAAAATCCTCAAGATTTTATCTTTCAAATTTTATTGGAATCACATGATATGCTTCCTGAAGTATATAAAACGGAATTAGCTATCCGAGCAGAAATGGGAGAAGCAAAAGCATTCATGGAAGTGGAGCGTGGGGGTCGTAAATTACAGTATTATACCAAAGACTTTATAAAAGCGTATGGCAATCGATTAGGTTCGTCCATAGAAAATAGAATGCTTTTAGCGTCTAACCGAGTGGCTAGTTTTTGGTATTCTGCTTGGAAGGATGCTGGATCGCCTGCTTGGGTGATGGCTGTTCCTGAAGTTTCTGAGACAGTGAAAAAAAAATATTCGAGTGAGAAATCAGTTTGGGTGGCCAACAATCTAGTGAAGGAAAATTTATTGATTTCGTTAAAAACAAAATCTGCAGAATAAATGCAAAAGATTTTACTCCTTTCAGATACACATAGTTATTTAGATGCGCGTCTAGAGGAGCATATTGAGTTTTGCGATCAAATTTGGCATGGAGGGGATTGGGGTTCTGTGGCGATTGCAGATACATTAATGAGTTTTGGAAAACCTGTTTATGGCGTTTACGGGAACATAGATGATCGCACGATCCGCAACATGTTTCCTAAAATTACTCGGTTTATGTGCGAAAACGTAAAAGTTGCCATGACGCATATTGCCGGTGCTCCCTCTTCTTACAAACCTGATGCGTTAGAAACTTTTGCCATGGGAATTCCTCATATTTTTGTGTGTGGACATTCCCATATACTTCAGGTCAAAAGAGATTTGAAACGAAATAATATGCTGTTTTTAAATCCGGGGGCGGCGGGCCAACATGGATTTCATGATGAGCAAACAGCTTTACGATTTAAGATCGACGGATCCCGGATTTTTGATATGGAGGTGATTCAAATGCCCCGTTTGAAGATTCGGGTTAAATAATTGTGGAGAAAAAATGAATTAAATTAGCATTCAGGCTATAATTGGAATGATTGGACATTTTCAAAAACGCTTCCTTTTTGGAAGGATTTAAGAATCCAACCTCCACCGACTACATCATCCCCCTCATAAAATACAGCTGCTTGGCCTGGTGCAATTCCACTGACATCTTCATGAAATTCTACTTTGATTTTTCCGTTTAATCCTTCAATAAAAGCCGCAGTCCCAGCATCTTTGTACCTGACTTTTGTTACTGTTTCTAAGCCTTCTGCTGGAATTGAGTCATATTTTTGAAGGTTCAATTGGCCCACATACATACCGGTTCTATTTAAATCTTCTAATTTCCCGATGACCACTTCGTTCGTCTCTTTCCTTATTTCCGTAACAAAGGCTGGGTAGCCAAACGCCTTTCCTAATCCCTTTCTTTGCCCTACCGTATAAAATGGATATCCCTCGTGAATACCTATGATTTTGCCTTCTGTGTCTATAAAATTTCCGCCTTTCACTTGCTCTTCCAGTTCAGGAATTCTACGTTTTAGAAAGCCCCGATAATCATTGTCGGGAACAAAACAGATTTCATAGCTTTCTGATTTATTGACTAGGTCAACAAAGCCACGCTCTGTAGCCATTTCTCGAATTTTGGCTTTCGTTAAATGACCTAAAGGAAGAATGGTTCGCGCGAGTGAAGATTGAGAAACTCCCCAAAGCACATAACTTTGGTCTTTTAAGGCATCCACGCCTTTGGAAATAATAAATCGATTATTTTCTTCTCTAATTTGTGCATAATGTCCTGTCGCGATGAATTCGCAACCTAATTGGTCTGCGCGTTTTAGCAACGCATCCCATTTAATGTGGGTATTGCACATCACACATGGATTGGGTGTTCGACCTTCTACATATTCATTAGTGAAATAGTCGATGACGGAATCGCCAAATTCCTCGCGGATATCTAATATATAATGTGGGAATCCTAAGGATACGGCGATATGTCGGGCATCATTAATGGAATCAAGTGAACAGCAACCTGTTTCTTTTTTTGTCCCACCGGAGCTAGCATAGTCCCAAGTTTTCATGGTCATGCCGATCACTTCATATCCTTGCTCATGTAATAAAACAGCTGCGACCGAGCTGTCAATACCGCCACTCATGGCGACTAATACGCGTCCTTTTGTTTCCATATTTGCTGCTCAGGTTCAAGGCCTGACGAAATTTTGTGCAATTTAAGATTAATTTGCCCAATTGGCGAACAATTTTGCTATTTAGCACCTTAAAGATTAGTTTTGTTTTTATTTTTGGATTGATTTATGCTAAAGACAAAGGTTAAGGTTTCTGCGATTGAGAATTTGTCGGATGCGCGGTATTGTGCAGGGATGGGCGTGGAATGGTTGGGATTTTCTATGACGGATGTTCCCGTAGATAAATTCAATGAAATTCGAAATTGGCTTTCAGGGATTCAGATCGTTGGCGAGGCTTTTTATTGCTCAGAAGATCAAATTATTGCGCTCTGTGAGGCATATCAACCGGATGTTTTAGAGATTAGTTCATCGACTAACTTAGAGAAAATCAAGCAAATTGCATTACCCAAAATCTTACGAGTAAATCTTGATTCAGATAATTTGCCTGCATTATTTGCGGCAGCTCGACCCTATGTAGATTATTTTTTGTTGGTAGGGGACTCGGAGGATTCCTTGCTCGGTTTTGAAAACCAAGTTGAAATATGGTCCGCGCAATATCCTATTATCTTAAGTTTAAGCATTCCTAATGAAGATTTAGACGAATGGGTTGAGCAAAGTTCTATTCAAGGAATTGGATTAATCGCCGGCAAAGAGGAGCGGCCTGGCTACCGAGATTTTACTGATTTAATGACTATCTTGGAAAAACTAGAAACCGAATAAATATGCGTTTACGCATTTGAAATATATGTTAGAATCGATTAAAGGCTTTTGGGTTACGTGTAAAATCAAAATTTCGCAAGGAATTATCTGGTTGGTAATGCTGTTGGATAAAGCACTCTTAAAGATCCTAGGGGAGAAGAAATATACCTGGTTAATCGGTTATGGAAATCTGACCAAAGTTCTGATTGAAGCCTATTACCGTCGATTCAAAGCATTTTATGATGCGCATGTCGACAAACAATCTCCTTATTACAGGCCTATTGTTAAGATTTGGAAATTTACTGCCAAAGCGGGTTTATTTCTTTTGATTTATTTGTTTGTCATACAAACCAATATTTTTTGGTTGACCGGGGAAATGCCATCAGTCGACGATTTGCAAAACCCTAAACTTTCACAAGCTTCTGAAATTTATTCTGCGGATGGTGTACTATTAGGCAAGTATTTTGCTGAAAATAGAACTCCAATTCGTGATTTTAATTTACTATCCCCTCACCTCGTAAAAGCTTTGGTGGCTACAGAAGATTCTCGGTTTTATGAGCATACGGGCATTGACTTTCAAGCATGGGCCGGGGTACTTGTGGGCATGGCCAAAGGTGGCGATCGGGGAGGTGGAAGTACTATTTCTCAGCAATTAGCCAAAAATCTCTTTAAAACACGTACTAAAAAAGGATTCTTCAAAACAGGTATTTTGGGATATATCCCCGGATTAAATAAGTTGATCTACAAATCCAAAGAATGGGTGACAGCCATTAATTTAGAACGTTTTTATACGAAGGATGAAATTATACTTTGGTATTTAAATACGGTCGATTATGGTAATAATGCATATGGCATCAAAGTAGCCGCAAAGACGTATTTTAACACTAGTGCGGATAGTTTAAATGTACAAGAAGCAGCGATATTAATCGGCTTACAAAAGGCGACAACCACTTATAATCCAACTCGTTACGATGGAAAGCCTTTGGCTGAAAATAAGGCTTGGAAGCGTAGAAATGTGGTATTGTCTCAAATGGTGAAGGCTGGTTATTTGAAAAAGGTAGAATATGATTCATTAGCTAAATTACCGATTGTTTTACATCCCAATGAAGAATCTCCCTATGATGGGACGGGTAATTATTTTAAGGTGGCTGTGGCCAGATACATTAATGATTGGGCGAAGGAAAATGAGATGGAAGTGGATCTGTATCGGGATGGATTGAAAATTATGACGACCATCGACTCTCGTCTCCAATTACATGCGGAGGAAGCGGTTGAGGGCGGAATGCGTAATATTCAAAAATCTTTTGATAACCATTGGACCGGTCAAAATCCTTGGGTTGACGAACACGGAGTTGAGATTGTAGGATTTATCGATACGGTTGCCAAGCGCACGGATTATTACAAAGCGTTGGCTAAACGATTTCCAACAAGTCCTGATTCGGTTTGGCATTATATGAAAAATGTGAAGCGAGATATGTGGGTTTATTCTAGAAATGCGTTGGGTGAAGAGAAAAGAAGTATGAGCTCGATAGATTCCATCAATTATTATAAACGTTTTTTACAGTCGGGCATGATGACTTTGGATCCTTATACGGGTCATATTAAGGCTTGGGTGGGTGGTTTAGATTTTAAATATTTCAAATACGATCACGTTAAGCAAAGTAAGCGTCAGCCTGGTTCTACGTTTAAACCCTTTGTTTATACGGCGGCTATTGACGGCCCTAAAGATTTATCACCTTGTTACATGGTGAAAGATGAACCTTTTGAGATTGAAGTGGAGGAGAAGGGCGAAAAGAAAATTTGGCGTCCATCGAACGCCGATGGGACTTTTTCTTACATGATGATGCCACTTCGTCGGGCATTAGCCAAGAGTATTAATTCGGTAGCGGCTCGATTAACCAATGAAGTGGGTGCCGATACAGTGATGTATTATGCACAAAAAATGGGGATTAAAAGTCCTCTGAAGCCTGTTGCGTCCATTGGTCTTGGTTCCTTTGATGTATCGCTTTATGAAATGATTGGAGCATATTCTGCATTTGTAAATGAAGGAATTCATGTGGAGCCAATGATCATTCAGGAAATACGGGATCAAAATGGGAAAGTATTGCAAAATTTTGAACCTATTTCTTTTCGGGTTATCAAAAAAGAATCAGCGCAATTAGTCAGGTCGATGTTAGAAGGTGTGATACATGAGGGAGGAACAGCTAGTTCATTGCTTTGGTCTGATGGAGAGGTGTTATTGCCCACTGAAAACAGGTATGCACACAATTTTGCGGGTAAAACGGGAACCACATCCAATCATTCGGATGGTTGGTTTATCGGAATGACATCTAATTTAATTTCGGGAGTATGGGTAGGAGGAGACGATCGATCCATCCATTTTCGGACGAGTGCTTTAGGGGAAGGGGCTAAAACAGCTTTGCCTATTTACAAGCGGTTTATGATTCGAGTGGTGAAGGATCCGGCATTAGCGATGTATAAACCAATTCCATTTGATAAATTAGATCGACGAGTTGTTAAAAAGGATTTTGATTGCCAAGGTTCCTACAGCACTTTGCCTGATTCGCTTCAAGTTTCGGATGCTGAATTGGATTCATTGAATGCATTAATGGATGAATCGAATGTAGATGGAACCAAACAAGATTCTATCCCTAAAGGACCACAATAGAATGGAAGCAATCGAAATTATTAATTATTTCAAATCTCTCCAAGATCAAATATGTGAAGGCATAGCAAAAGCAGATGGCCAAGGCACATTTAAGGAAGATGTATGGATACGTAGTGAAGGGGGCGGTGGTCAGTCAAGAGTCATTCAACATGGAAAAATTCTAGAAAAAGCGGGAGTTAATTTTTCAGCTGTCCATGGACCTTTACATCCTAAAATGGTGACAAGTTTGGATATTAAAGAGGAAGTTGATTTTTTAGCCACAGGAGTTTCCATAGTTATGCATCCCTTGAATCCTTGGGTTCCCATTATTCACATGAATGTGCGGTATTTTGAATTGAGTAATGGTCAAAATTGGTTTGGCGGGGGCATCGATTTAACACCGCATATTATTATTCCTGAACAGGCGAAATGGTTTCATCAGCAATTGAAAACAGCTTGCGACTCGTTCGATGCCAGTTATTACCCTACCTATAAAAATTGGGCGGATGATTATTTCTACAGTCCCCATAGAGAAGAAACTCGGGGTGTGGGTGGAATATTTTTTGATTATTTGAAGTCGAATTCTACTGAAGAAAAAGTAAACACCTTTGATTTTGTCAAAAAAATAGGCGAGTCTTTTGTGCCCATTTATAGCCATTTGATGGGTTTGAATGCGGATAAACCTTTTGGCCAAGAAGAAAAAGACTTTCAATTATTACGAAGGGGCCGTTATGTTGAATTTAATTTAGTTCATGACCGAGGAACTAAATTTGGCCTAGAAACGAACGGTCGGACTGAATCCATCCTCATGAGCATGCCTCCCATGGCTTCTTGGGAATATATGTATGACTCGTCTCAATTCCCTGAGGGCCAAAAAACGATAGATCTCC
>CANKVC010000057.1 GCA_947486835.1 Cytophagaceae bacterium
ATGGTGGAGCGATTGCATTAGGACATCCACTGGGTTGTTCGGGAGCAAAATTATCCATCCAACTATTCCATGAACTTCGCCGCCGCAATAAAAAATACGGCATGGTAACCGCTTGTGTAGGTGGTGGCCAAGGAGTGGCGGGTATTTACGAATTGCTCTAAAAAAAATAGACGTCAAATGGACGTCTATTTAGAATAAGAATATAAAGTCTTTGAAACACATTCAAAGACTTTTTTATTTTATCGATTCATCGAAACAAGGAACTCTTCGTTCGTTCTTGTTCCCTTCATCTGTTGTTGTAAAAATTCCATAGCCTCCACAGAGTTCATGTCAGACATATGCTTACGTAAAATCCAGACGCGCTGTAACACCGCTGGATCCATTAATAAATCTTCACGACGCGTACCTGAAGCAGTAATATCAATGGCTGGATAAACACGGCGATTGGACAATTTACGATCCAATTGCAATTCCATGTTACCTGTTCCTTTAAATTCTTCGAAAATCACCTCATCCATTTTACTACCCGTTTCTGTCAAGGCAGTCGCAATAATCGTTAATGAACCTCCATTTTCGACATTTCTAGCCGCTCCAAAGAAACGTTTTGGTTTGTGTAATGCGTTTGCATCCACACCCCCAGATAATATTTTACCTGATGAAGGAACTACTGTGTTATACGCACGGGCTAATCGAGTGATGGAATCCAACAAGATGACCACATCATGTCCACATTCAACCATTCTTTTTGCCTTTTCCAATACAATGCTGGCAACTTTTACGTGACGCTCTGCTTGCTCATCAAAGGTGGACGAAATTACTTCTGCACGTACTGAACGTTGCATATCCGTAACTTCTTCAGGTCGCTCGTCGATCAACAAGATGATCAAATAAACTTCAGGGTGATTTCGAGAAATAGCATTGGCTATGTCCTTCAATAAAACCGTTTTACCCGTTTTGGGCTGGGCTACGATCATTCCACGCTGACCCTTTCCGATCGGCGCAAATAAATCTAAAATCCGAGTTGAATAATTATCTGCCGACGTCGAAAGATTTAATTTCTCCTCGGGAAAAAGTGGTGTCAGGTATTCAAAGTTGATGCGGTCACGAATTTCATCCGTAGTCTTTCCATTCACAGACTCTACTTTCAATAATGCAAAGTATTTTTCACCTTCTTTGGGTGGACGAATTTTACCTAAAATAGTATCTCCCGTCTTCAAACCAAACATTTTGATTTGAGAGGGAGAAACATAAATATCATCAGGAGAAGCTAAATAATTATAATCGGAAGAACGCATAAAGCCATAACCACCTTCTTGCATGATTTCAAGTACTCCTTCATTGTCGATCAAACCATCTAACTCTTTGATGATCTGATTGTAATTTGAACGAGGCTTAAACTGCTGTGTATTTTGAACTTGGTTTTCTTCTTTGGGTAATTTATCTAAATCAACTGGCGCGTCCGTAGGGGAAACCTTGGAATCAACCACATTGTCATTATTTGTTATAAATGATGTATCAACCACCTCATCTTCGTTAGGAGCAATCGCATCGTATTCAATCGGAGCCTCATCCACTTCGGGTTGCTGACGCTCTTGGCGAGGACGAAAATTCTTGGAAGGCCTGGCTGGTTTTACATCTGATGTTGGCTCAGATTTAGTTTCTACAACTTCTGGAGCCACATCTGAAACACTAATTTCGGGCTCAATAGTTGAGCTAGGCATCGGAGCCAAAGCAGGTTCTTCCGTAGATTTTTGAATTCTTTGACGCTTAGGACGATCATTAGTAGGCAATTCTTCCGCGACTGTTTTTACTTTCTTGATTGGTTTTTCTTCCATAAAATGGTGAAATGAATATTCTTAATTTGATTTAACAAACCTTATTTCTGATCAAAAGACCATCTTTGAAACATTATATCAACACACAAAAAGTGGATCAGATGATGAATAAAAGATTGAAATGAACTGGGATTGTTTTTATTGAGGTGCTTACGACATTGAAACACAGTACAATACTACACTACATATATTAGATTGTCAAACATTTTTCATCATTTTTAATGGAAATGATCAATTACTTAATCAATTTCGATGGAATCTACGGGTAATGCACGCCATGTCAACCTAAAATTCGTAATTTGCAATCGAATTACATGATGAAATCTCACCAGCAAATTTTACATAATCAGCTTTTGGAGCGACAAGAAAATGGCCTTGTTCGTTCATTAATTTCTGTGAATCATTTGATTGATTTTTGCTCCAATGATTATTTGGGACTAGCTAAGAATCAATCTCTCGCAGATAAAATTGAAGCTGATTTCAATGAATTAAAATCCAATTTGACTTCCATCAATGGATCCACAGGATCTAGATTGATTTCGGGTCAATCCATTCAGGTAGAACAATTTGAAAAAAAATGTGCAGAGTTTCATCAGGCTGAAGCATCTTTATTGTTTAGCAGTGGATACGATGCCAATGTCGGCTTAATCTCTTCCATTGCTCAAAAAGATCAAGTCGTATTTTGTGATCAATTATTGCACGCAAGTTTAATCGACGGTTTACGCTTATCAAAAGCTGAACGAAAAATATTTGCCCATAATGACCTAGTAGATTTAGAAAAATTACTCAGTGAATATCCCATCGAAACACCTAAATGGATTGTGGTAGAATCTGTGTATTCCATGGATGGCGACATGGCACCTTTGAGGGAATTGGTCCATTTGAAAAATAAATACAACGCAGAAATAATCCTAGACGAAGCGCATGCAGGTGGAGTCTATGGACCTAATGGAAATGGATTAGCGGTAGAAATGGGCATCGAAAAAGAGATATTTGCTCGGGTCATTACCTTTGGGAAAGCCTGGGGAAATGCTGGTGCAGTCGTTCTAGGTTCACAAACATTAATTGATTTTTTAATCAATTTTGCCCGACCCTTTATTTACTCAACGGCCCCAAGCCCACATCACATATCGAGCTTATCGACCACATTAGCTTCGGTAGAAACTCAGTTTGACCTACGAAAAAAATTAAAAGAAAACATTGAATTTTTTGTTCAACATTCGAAGTCAAGCCATTGGGGGCCAAGTAAAACAGCCATCCAAACCTTTTTCATTTCGGGGAACCAGATTGTCAAAAAGAAAGCATCAGAGCTTCAAAAAGCAGGATTTGCAGTGAAAGCCATTGTATATCCCACGGTCCCAAAAGGAGAAGAAAGAATTCGCATTACGCTCAACAGTTTGACCAAAAAAGAAGATATTTTGGCTCTCATAAAAACCATGGAAACCCATGAATAAATCATTTATTGTTGCTGGGATTGGAACTGAAATTGGCAAAACGCTCATATCAGCCATCTTTACTCAAGCACTTCAGGCCGACTACTGGAAGCCGATTCAATCCGGAAATCCGGAGGAAGCGGATGCTTTATTTATAAAAAAAATGACCCAATTGCCCGACTTAAAGGTTTGGGATTCTAGTTATGTATTAAGCCAACCGCTTTCTCCGCATACAGCTGCAGAGATCGATGGAGTCACGATTGACTTAGAAAAAATACAATTGCCGCAAACCCAAAATTCGTTGATTGTGGAATTGGCAGGAGGAATTCTCGTACCTATCAACGACCATCAAACGAATTTAGATCTGATAAAAAAACTAGATTTACCCATCCTTTTGGTCAGTAAAAATTATTTAGGTAGCATCAATCATACGTTGCTAACCTACCAAATACTGAAGGATAACCACATTCCCATCATGGGAATTGTCTTCAATGGACCATCAAATCCATCTGGGGAAAAATTCATTTTAAAGTATACGCAATTACCCGTAGTTTTGCGTGTCCAACAGGAAGAAGAAATTACGCCAGAAACCATTATAAAATATGCCAAATCCATCTCAAATTAGTCTATCAGAAAGAGATAAAAAAGTTGTTTGGCATCCATTTACACAACATTTTATCGAGCCTTCATCCATTGCCATCGTACGTGGCGAGGGAGTCTATTTATATGATGAGGACGGTAATCAATATATTGACGCCATTGCTTCTTGGTGGGTAAATTTACATGGACATTCGAATGCCTATATGGCCCAAAAAGTGTATGAACAGGCGCTCAAATTAGAACAAGTCATTTTTGCAGGTTTTACCCATGAGCCTGCGATTCGCTTAGCCGAACGATTATTAAGCCACTTACCGGCCAATTTCGAAAAAGTATTTTACTCGGATAATGGATCTACAGCAGTAGAAGTCGCCATAAAAATGGCCTTACAATTCTTTAATAATCAAGGCAATCAAAAGCGAAGGAAAATTATCGCGTTTGAAGATGCTTATCATGGAGATACGTTTGGGGCGATGAGTTTGGGGGCGCCAAGCTCCTTCAATGCTCCTTTCCAAGACATGCTTTTTGAAGTAGAATTTATTCCTAATCCTAAAAACGAAGCGCAGTGCCTAGAAGCATTAGAGGCTAAATTAAAACATGCAGACGGATATGCGGCCATCATTTTCGAACCTCTCATTCAGGGTGCCGGTGGCATGAATATGTATGCGGCTGAAACCTTAGATAAGATCATTTCACTCACAAAAAATGGGGGATTGATCAGCATTTCTGATGAAATCATGACGGGTTTTGGGCGTACTGGCAAATGGTTTGCCATGGACTATTTACAACAAAAACCGGATATCGTTTGCTTGTCAAAAGGTTTAACAGGTGGCATGATGGCGTTGGGGGTTACCGTTTGCTCGGATCCTTTATTTGAATCTTTTCTCTCATCAGATCGAAAGAAGACCCTTTTCCATTCCCATTCATTCACAGCAAATCCCCTGGCCTGCGCAGCAGCGAACGCGAGTATGGACCTTATGGAGGAGGAAGCTACTTGGTCTAATATTGCAGCCATCGAAAAAAGCCATGAAGCATGGAAGCTCAAAATGGCCGGTCATCCTACGATAAAAAATGTAAGATGTTGTGGGACGATTGTTGCCTGCGAATTAGAGACCGTTGAAAAAGATGGTTATTTAAATCCAATCCGAGGAAAAGCCTACGACCATTTTATAAAAAAAGGGATCCTTTTGAGACCCCTGGGTAATACCTTATATATCTTGCCTCCCTATTGCATAAAGCCTTCGGAATTAGCCCTGATTTATCTTGAAATCGAAAATTTCGCCGCTACGATTAGTTAAGTATTTTCGTTGATTGCCAAGAAAGCATCTGCCATCTTTTATCTTGGAAAATCCAAACATCGGTATATTTAAGGTGATTGAATGTAAATGAACCGTCTTTTGTTTGATTTTTAATTTTCGCAGTTCCCGTAATGATTCCGAATTTTCCATACACACGTGGAGTTAATTCCTCTGATTCAATCGAAGCATAAATGGTTTTCTTTGAAACGATAGATCCCACATAGCTAGCTTTGTTGTCAGTAACGGCATTTGAGTGATTGTAAACTAAATCTGCATGCATCACCGCATCTAAGCCTTTTTCGTCTTGAGCAATCATCACTTTAAAACGATTCAATTCAGCTTCGCGTAAAGATTCAATACTAGCTTTTTGTGCTTTTGCGGTTACCGCCATGACAAGGGTAGTTAAAATTAAAATGATTTTTTTCATTGTATGTTTATTTATTAGGTGTGCAAATTAATAATTATTTAAGATTAAATCAGAACCTTTTTCGCCAATGGCCATTACGATGGAATTTGTGTTTCCTGAAACTAAGTCGGGCATAATAGAAGCATCAATGACACGTAGCCCATTTATTCCCTTGACACGAAGCGTTTTTGGATCTGTTACCGCATTCGGATCATTGCCCATTTTACATGTTCCAATGGGATGATAAACGCATTCTGTTGCTCGTTCGATATGTTTTTCGATCAATTCCTCCGTCAGCTCACCGGAAGGATATGGCAATGTATTGCCTAATCTAAGGTGATCAAATTCAGAAGATAATAAAATTTGATGCGCTAATTTTACTCCTCTTTTCAATGTGGCCAAATCCTTTCCTTCAGAATCAGTTAAATATTGAGGGTCAATTTTGGGTGCATCCCAAGGTGATTTTGAATGCAAGCCTACATAACCTCGACTTTCGGGTTTCAATAAAGTGGGCAAGCAAGTAAATCCGTCGTCAACAGGCATTTTTTTGTAATCATACATATCCAATGACCATGCGGACGAAAAGTGAAATTGTAAATCCGGTTGGTCTGACTGATTCACCGAATCATAAAAGGCACAACCTTCTAAAGGACTTGCCGAAAGGGGTCCCTTCTTTTTAGTCACATAGGTCAGAAAATTAGGGACAGAAATGGCTGCATTAAAAGATGCACGCTGTGTTTTCGCCTCCGCATGCATGTTGACAAAAACATGATCTGACAAATTTTTCCCAACTCCGGGAAGATTAACTTTATTCTCTATCCCAAAAGACTTCAAATAATCTGCGTCGCCTATCCCGGCCAACATCATAATTTGTGGACTCTGAAAAGAACCTGCAGATAGGATGACATCTTGGTCTGCCCTAAAAATGGTACTCGATTTCTCATTTTTCAAATGCCCTTCAATGCCTTTAACTTGATCGCCTTCAATCACTAAACTAGTGACGTGGAATTGGCTTATAACCTTTAAATTTTTTCTTTTTAAAATCGGGTTGATAAAAGCACTGGCCCCGGTAACTCGTTGGCCATCAGCAATAGCAAACTGAAACATGCCCGCACCTATTTGATTCGCACCATTAAAATCGGTGTTTTTAGGTATCCCAACTGAGCCACATGCTTCGATAAATGCCTGACCAAAAATGGTATTTTGGCTTGGGTTAGAAACGGTTAATGGACCCCCTTGGCCATGAAATTCATTCTGAATATCTAAATTATTTTCTGACTTTTTGAAATACGGAAGCATATCAGCATAGGACCAACCGACACAACCCATGGATTCCCAATTTTCAAAATCCGCCTTATTTCCGCGAATATAGGCCATACAATTAATGGCACTACTTCCTCCCATCGCCTTGCCTCGCGGTTGGTATATCTGACGTCCCCCTAATTTTTTCTGAGGTTCTGTAAAAAAGTTCCAATTCATGTAGGTCCCATTTAATAAGGGGTATGAAGAGGGAGTAAAAATTCTAGGATCCCGACTGTCCATCCCCGCCTCCACTAATAAGACTTGGATCGAAGGGTTTTCTGTAAGCCGATTTGCCAGCACGCAACCTGCTGTACCAGCACCTACAATGATGTAATCAAATGACCTCATTTAAGATTTTTTAAATTTATTCTTTAAATTTCAATATTTTTAGGGAAAATTACGTCATACATGTCCACATTTAACAGCTATCTGATTCTAGGATTTCAGCATATCATGAATATTCAGGCTTTAGACCACCTACTATTCATTTTATCCATCACGTGTATTTACAAATTCTATGACGCAAAAAAACTCTTACTTTTAATCACCGCTTTTACCTTGGGTCATTCGTTGACCTTAGCCTTAGCCACGTTAAAATGGATTGAATTTTCCCAAAATTGGATCGAATTTTTAATTCCTTGTACCATTTTATTTTCCGCTTTCTCTAATTTAAATTTTAAGGAAACCAAAGTAAAATCATCGAAATTGTCGAGACGTAAATTTATTCTTGTGTCAATTTTTGGTTTGATTCACGGGCTAGGTTTTTCAAATTATTTACAAAGCTTGTTGGGCCAAGAGAGTTCAATTTTATCCCCATTGTTCGCCTTTAATATAGGTTTGGAATTAGCCCAGATAATTGTCGTAGCTTCCATACTCTTCTTTTCCAACATCCTGATTGAATTATTCAAAATCAAATTGACCTATTATGTTCTAGTCATTTCAGGCATCATCATTGGACTTTCCTTACCTATGGTCCTTGAACGTTGGTAAGTATACGGCAAAAAAAATGCCCTGATTTTCATCAAGGCATTTAACATAAATAAGTTTAGATTTAAAAATCTTCGTCCATTGAAAAAGACATAGAATCTTTATCTGACATAACACCTGATTTTTGATACTCAGCTACACGCTTCTCAAAGAAATTCGTTTTTCCCTGCAATGAAATCATTTCCATAAAGTCGAATGGATTCACTGCATTATAGTTTTTCTTACATCCTAACGAAATCAATAAACGATCTGCGACAAATTCAATGTACTGACACATTAATTCAGCGTTCATTCCGATCAATGAAACAGGAAGAGCCACTGTCACAAATTCTTTTTCAATCTCAACTGCATTTAAGATAATCTCATAAATACGTTCTTGAGAAATTTTATTTTTAATATGGTCTGTGTATAGTAAACAAGCAAAATCACAGTGCAAACCTTCGTCGCGAGAAATCAACTCATTTGAGAAAGATAAGCCTGGCATTAAACCACGCTTTTTCAACCAGAATATTGAACAAAAACTACCTGAGAAGAAAATTCCTTCTACAGCAGCAAATGAAATTAAACGCTCAACAAAACTATCACTCTCGATCCATTTTAATGCCCAATCCGCTTTCTTCTTCACACAATCAATCGTTTCAATGGCACGAAGCAAATGATCCTTTTCTTTTGGATCGTTGATATAAGAGTCAATCAACAATGAATATGTTTCTGAATGAATGTTTTCCATCATGATTTGGAAACCGTAAAAACATTTAGCCTCCGCATATTGAACTTCTTTCAAAAAGTTGTTGGCTAAATTTTCATTAACAATTCCATCTGATGCAGCAAAAAATGCCAAAACATGAGAAATAAAATGACGCTCCCCGTCATTCATTTTTTTCCAATCGGCTAAATCTTGTTGTAAATCAATTTCTTCAGCAGTCCAAAAGGACGCTTCCGCTTTCTTATAAAACTGCCAAATATCATCATGTCTTATAGGAAATAAAACGAAACGATTAGGATCTTCAACCAATAAAGGTTCTGCAAAAGTAGATGTAGACATATGTTAATAAAATGAATTCGAATTTATGAATTTCTTACCGATATACAAGACTGATTTCTCGCCAAATTGTTTTAAAAAAACAAAAAAATATTAAAAGAAAAATCCACCCACCTGAACAACAAACGCTGAGCCATAGGGAGACTGCTTTCCTGAAGTTTCTGAATAATTTAAATCATACATGAGGGACAAATTAATTCCGATTCGAGAACCAATTCCAATGCCGACTAAAAATGGATTTGAATAACTTCCTATGGAACCTGGAGACATGTTATTGAAATTTTCCAACTGCGCCGTTAAATAACCCTGGCCAATCAAAGCGGATAACGCAGGAATTTGTTGGCGTACAAAAATCCTTTCTCCTAATAAATTACTTGTCGCTTTAAAACCCCCATAGTTTACCGAATAATACTGATACGTCATCCCAAGGCCTAAAATCGTATTTTTTGCGAGTAAATAACCCGCCATAGGTGAAATACCAATACTCGTAGGATTTCCAAAACTCAACCCTGAAATACCACCACCAAAATGTAAACGCTCCCTAAAACTTAATTCGCTGACATCCGGCTCTATATCCAAATCGCCTCTTGCCCCCTCCTCTTTAATCACGATTGGATCTTGTGCGAATAATGCAGGCGTATATGCCAAAAAAGAAAATAAAATCAGTGTTACTATCTTGTTCATGATGAAAAAATTAATCCATAATTTGCCTCTATAATAGGCTTATTTTGAAATTTAGTAAAGCTACAAATCGCAAGTCAAATATCACATAGAAAAAGGGATTTTAAAAATCTATCCATTGATAATTTTTATCAAGTTAAAAGGTTTATTTTTGTCCTATGAATGAGATAAAAACGGGCATCGCAAGCTCGTCGGCCATCGAAAATCTCGACCCGAAAACACACATCATAATTAAAGGTGCTCGTGTCCACAATTTGAAAAATGTGGATGTGGCTATTCCTAGAAATCAATTTGTTGTTATCACTGGACTTTCTGGATCTGGCAAATCATCATTGGCCTTTGATACGTTATTTGCGGAAGGCCAACGAATGTATGTCGAGAGTCTAAATTCTTATGCGCGTCAGTTCTTAGGCAGGATGGAGAAGCCAGCCGTAGATTATATTAAAGGAGTGTCTCCCGCCATTGCGATTGAACAAAAAGTGAATACAAAAAATCCGCGGTCGACCGTCGGGACTAGCACAGAAATTTACGACTATTTAAAATTGCTTTTTGCCCGCATAGGGAAAACATATTCACCTACCTCAGGCAAGGAAGTTAAAAAAGATTCTGTTTCCACGATCGTAGATTGGGTGGGAACTCATGCTCAAAAGAAAGTACTCATTTTAGCTCCTTTGATTTCTCAAACGGAAAGAACGCTGAAGGATGAATGCCAACTATTAATTCAAAAAGGATATACTAGATTAAAATTTGAGAAGGAAATCATTGACCTAGAAGAGCTCGTCGAGGATGCAAACCAATTGAAATCACTTAGTAAAAAGCCAACTGAAATAGCCATACTGATAGACCGATTAATCAGCCAGCCTGAAGATGAGGAAACGATTTTTAGACTTGGTGATTCCGTTCAAACAGCCTATTTCGAAGGCGAAGGTGTTTGTTGGATCGAAATTGACGGCGAAAAACGAAAAATATTTTCCAATAAATTTGAATTAGATGGCCTCGCGTTTGAAGAACCTAGCTTAAATTTATTCTCTTTCAATAATCCTTATGGTGCTTGTAAAAACTGTGAAGGCTACGGAAAAGTCCTTGGCCTAGACCCTGATTTAGTCATACCGGATCATGATTTATCCGTTTATGAGGGAGCCATCGCACCTTGGAGAAGTGAACGAATGAGTGAGTGGCTACATCCACTATTGCGAAATGGAATACATTTTGATTTTCCAATTCACAGACCCTACAAAGATCTTTCAGACAGTGAGAAAAAACTGCTTTGGACAGGCAACAAATATTTTTCCGGTTTAACGCAATTTTTTGAACACCTAGAAAAAGAGACTTATAAAATTCAATATAGGGTCATGTTATCCCGCTACCGAGGAAAAACTACATGTCCTGAATGCCAAGGATCAAGATTGAGGGGAGATGCAGCCTATGTTAAAATTAATAACACGTCGATTATCGACTTGGTGCTTTGGCCTATTTCAAAAGTAAAAGCATTCTTTGATTCCTTGAGTTTAAGTGATCATGATCAATCGATTGCCAAAAGAATATTAATTGAAATTAATAACCGCCTTGACTACATGAATCGGGTGGGTTTGGGTTATTTGACTCTGAACAGGCTTAGTTCTAGTTTATCAGGCGGTGAGTTTCAGCGCATCAAATTAGCCACTTCACTGGGTAGCGCGTTGGTGGGTTCCATGTATATTTTGGATGAACCCAGCATTGGCCTACATCCACGTGACACGGAAAGACTGATTTCCGTGCTGGATATGTTGAAAAAAATGGGCAACACCGTCATTGTGGTTGAGCACGAAGAAGAAATCATGCGCGCTGCAGACCAGATCATTGACATCGGTCCTGAGGCGGGGAGACATGGGGGCCAACTCATCTTCCAAGGAAATCTAGAAGATGCATTGGCGGATAAGCTAACGGATAGCCATACCCTTCGTTTTTTAAATGGGGCAGACCAAATTGACATTCCGACCATTAGAAGAAAAGCCTTAGCCCACATCGAAATTACGGGGGCACAAGAAAACAATCTGAAAAATTTAGATGTTAAAATTCCATTAGGGATTATGACTGTGGTGACGGGTGTGAGTGGGTCTGGAAAGTCGACACTCATTAGAAAAATATTATACCCTGCTTTGTTGAGAAATCTCCAGTTGGGCACCGAAGAAACTGGCCGATTTAGGGAAATAAAAGGCAGTTTACAGAAAATTGCGGGGGTGGAAATGGTGGACCAACAACCCATTGGGAAGTCGTCCAGATCCAATCCGATCACCTATATAAAAGCATATGATGCCATTCGCCTACTTTATTCCGAATTGCCAATGGCGAAATCTCGAGGATATAAACCCGCACATTTTTCTTTTAATGTAGAGGGTGGCCGCTGTGAAACGTGCC
>CANKVC010000058.1 GCA_947486835.1 Cytophagaceae bacterium
CAGAATAGAATTTTGAAAATGATAAAAATGAAATATTTGAGTGATCTCAATACTGAAAATAAATGTCCAAATTAATGCGAGTGTGATGGGGGTGAGTAAACTGATCATAAAAAACAAAATATGTTTTTTAGACCTGGAAAAAAGAACCATTAGAATACTGATGGCCATTAATTTTTTATTTAAATGAAAATTAAAAAATTCATTGACAATTTTGACATAGTCATTTTCATTAAAGTTATTTCCTGCGCGCAATGTTGCATCTTTGCTCATTAAATTTTGGGTCATCAAAACAAAAATTATTAGGGGAAATAATATAGCTAAGATCGAATTTGTGGATTTTTTAAAATCTTTTGAGTCAAAATTGATTAAGATTGAAATTCCAGCTAAAAACAAGCCGAAACAAGCTGCCCAAATGTCCAAAAACAAAAGAAATAGTAATAGTAGACTCGATCCCCCAATTTTCATTTTCCAATTCTGTGATTTTTTATCTATTATTAGGCTCATTTGGAATGACACTAACAAGAGCAATAAGGGCCCCGAAAACATGGTGGTACCCATTCGATAGATTCGGTCGCTAAAGGAAAATATAATCACGATGGTTCCTAAAAAAGAGTAAATAGGCCATTTACTTTTTTCCTTAAAGGAATACCAAATCAATCCAATGATGCAGGTGAAATAGAAAATATAGAAGTAAGCTAATTGATCCGTATTTGAACAAAATATAGCTATTGGAGAAGTTAATATTACTTGCAGCACATTGCGAAAATCAAGGTTTGAGAACTTTTGCCCGTCCATGATATCTCTATCCATACCCAATTCCCACATCCTTTTTGCTCGCAACAAATATAAATGGAAGTCTTCCGAAACTATGTCAAATGGATTAGAATGCCAGCTAAATGTAGTAGATATAGCGCCATCATTGACCCAGTGTTGAGTTGGTGAAAATTCATTTCTATACTCTTGGACTTGGGTTAAAGGCCATATCAACAGGACAGCTAATAAAAATGAAATAGTAATCTTGCTAGCCAATTGAAATACTTTTAAAGACATTATTATTTCATTTAATTAATATCATTTGTAAAAATATACTTTTTTTATGAAGTTAAAACACTCTTTTTCGTCGCTAAATAGTACATATCATTTTAAAAAGCCTTTTTTTTGTATTTGATTTAATCAATTTTGATGTTTGACATTCAATTTCGCAAGATCTATTTCTTTTTTTGCTTTGGAATTTTTCTTCAATACAATAGCCATGCTCAAACCATTGCTAAATTAAGATTCGATGACGATTTTTCGTATTTAAAAGCCGATTCACTTAAATCAACTTGGAAAGAAAAAATTAAAAATGTGTCATTAGGCTCTAATGCCCAATTGAGCCTAGGCGGAGAATCCAGAGAGCAATATCAATCTTATGAACATTTAAATTTTGGTGAGGTACCCGCCGATTTTATCACCGCTAGTCCACATCAACTCATGCATCGAATCATGTTCCATGCGAATTTGACCTATAAAAATACCTTTCGAATCTTTGCTCAATTAAACAATACGGCCCGATTTTTTAACCCTAATCCGATTAACTCCCAAATTGACGAAAATGTATTGTCCACTCACCAACTATTCATGGATTATAAATTTAAAAATCATTGGATATTTCGTGTGGGCCAACAAGAACTTGCCTATGGCTCAGAACGTTTTGTGGCTTCAAGGGAAGGTCCAAATACTCGGCTTACTTTTCAAGGCGCAACCCTAAAATATGTAAGTCCACGAAATAAATTAGATATTTTTACTGCCAAACCCATGAAAATGAATACCGGTGTTTTTGATGATGTAACTGCTTCGGAATCACTCTATGGTTTTTATTACATGCATAGCTCTTCTAAATCCAGATTTAATGTGGATCTGTTTTATTTTAACTCAGAGAGTAATTTGAGGCAATACATGTTTAAAAAAGGAAATGAAAACCGACATACATTCGGTACGCGCTTGTATAGTTCTTTAGGCCCCTGGAATTACGATGTGGAAATTGCTAAACAAGTAGGTTCTTTTGACAAATTAGCTATTTCATCCTACATGGCCGTTTGGGATTTTAATGTAAGCCCTATTCGTCATTTTTACCTTGGTTTTAGTGGGAATTATGTTCCTGGTGATAAATCAAATTCAGATTCAGAACTAAATACGTTTAATACTTTGTATGCCAAACCTCCCTTTGGTCAAACCGTTGCCTTGAATATTACCAACACGGTCAATATGAGTCCTTATGTTCGTTACCAACATACCAATAAATGGTTGGTCACGTTGAGAGGATCTTTTGTTTCAAGGGAAAGTTTAGCCGATGGAATATTTACTCCCAATATGACCCCACTAAGGCCTATTTTGGGTAAAAAAATTGTTAGTGATGCGCGCCAAGTCGGTAATATTTTTGCTTTGGATGCCAATTATTTCCCAACGAAAAACCTTAGCTTACAATTTGAATTAGGGTATTGCGTCGCAGGTGATTATATTAGTGACACAGGAAATGGTCGAGATGTAATTTATTTTGCGCTCAAAAATGCATTTAAATTTTAGCCAATGAGAATTTTAACTTGCTTAAAACCTGGTGAATTTGCTTATTCTGATACTCCTGCCCCCGAATTAAAAAGCGGATATGCAATGGTAAAAGTTAAACGTATTGGGATTTGTGGAACTGATTTACACGCCTTTGAAGGGACTCAACCATTTTTCAATTATCCACGCGTACTCGGACATGAACTAGCGGGAGAGATTGTTGGGATCGAAAACCACGCAAATTATAAGGTTGGGGACCAAGTCAGTATCATTCCCTATTTTTCTTGCGGAACCTGTTTTGCTTGTACCCAAGGAAAGACGAACTGCTGCACAACATTAAACGTTTTTGGAGTTCATAGTGATGGAGGAATGTCAGAGTTTATTTCAATTCCCATCGATTCATTATTTAAAGATACCTCCTTAAATCTTGACGCATTGGCTCTTTTGGAACCCTTGGCTATCGGTGCTCATGGAATTAAACGAGCCCAAATCAAGCCAAATGAATTTGTTTTAATTGTAGGTGCTGGTCCCATTGGCTTGGGAGCTGCCGCCATGGCTTCATTGGCCGGTGCCCAAGTTATTATCCAAGATGTCAATCAAAATCGGCTTGATTTTGCCAAAGAAAAACTGCACATTCCCTTTAGCATTAACCCAAACCAAGAGGATGCTTTCATCGCTTTAAAGGAAATAACGCGTGGTAATATGCCTCGAGTGGTCATCGATGCCACAGGTTATAAAAAAGCCATGGAGCAATCATTTCAATATATTTCTCACGGAGGTACCTATGTGTTGATCGGGTTACAATTAGATGAAATTTCATTTTCACACCCAGAATTTCATAAACGAGAAGCGACCTTGATGAGTAGTCGGAATGCCACGCGTGAAGATTTTCAATGGGTGGCAGATTCTATAGGCCAACAAAAATTAGATCCCACTCTATTTATATCACATCGAATTGCTTTTGACGATGTGGCAGCCCAATTTCCAGATTTAATCAATCCTTCTTTGGGTGTTATAAAAGCGATGGTAAGCTTTGAATAAAGGGTGCTTAGAACTGAAAGTTTAATCCCATGTTCCAATTAAATTTTGATTTTGGTTCTGTATGTAATGGATGAACGGTTTGGAAACTTAGATTAAAGGGTGTTTTTTTAAAATACAAAGTTGAAATTTGGGATGTAAAATATCCGGTAAATGGAGCTGTATTGTTAATCACAAAAAGACTAGGCCTAATACCTAATCGTAAATTTTTCCCATTCCATAGGTCACTAATTTGTCCTACTAAAATAATAAATAAACCGTTTTTTATTCCCACTTCATCTAAGGCTTGAGATTTCCAATACATCAAATTCACCCCACGCATGCTGGTGAAATGATAACCCAAATTGAATTCAAACGCTTGATATCGTTGCAGTTGGTATTCTTCATTCGTCAAAGCAGGATTGTTTTTTTTGAAAAATAATGAAAAGTTATTTCCTAAGGTAAAATCCCATTTTTTTTGTTGAATGACTTGGTACCTAACCCAGGTATTGACTGACCATGGTTTTGCTTCTAAATCAAAATTAAACTCAGGATGGAATGCTAATCTGCCTTTTTGTAAATATAAGGTGGTTAATAGAGCGGGTTTTCCCAGTGAAAAAGCAGGTACTGGTGAAATGGCATTATTGGTCAATTGGATATTTCCACGAATACTTAAGGGTGTTTTTAAGGTATCAGGCTTATGGCTTAAAATCCAAGTATTCAATAGTAAAAATAATAATTTCAAGAGGGATGGATTTATTTTTTTTGCAAAGGTAAGGATAATTCATATTATGAAACCTTTAAATCCTGAATTCGCTTTCGCAATTCAGAATATTGTCAATAACTTGAACAAAATTTAAATTATTTATGAAACGAATCGTAATTCTGTTTTTCCTTTTTTCTACTTCTCATTTAATTCAAGCACAAAAAATCCTAGAAGTACCTGGATTTAATCAATTTGCTAAAATCGACACAGCTGGAATTTCTGTTTTACCTAGTGGCCGCTATGTTAAACCTGCTGGAAAAACGGTTAGAATTACGAATGATCCATACGGTATGGCGATTAGTCAAGATGGAAAATGGGCGATAACCTTACATAATGGGGCTTTTACTCGGATCGATTTACGTACTAACCAAGCGATTCGCTTTCCAAAATTTGGTACTCCCGGTAAGCTTTCCCCTTATGGAAAGAGTTCGTTTTTAGGTGTCGTTTTTTCAATGGATAGCCAAAAAGTGTATTTAAGTGGGGGAGATGCCGGTACTGTGCTTGAAGTGGACGTGCAATCGGCGAAAGTCTTAAGGACTTTTAATTTAGATGGTCTCGTTTCAGGAGTCAAATATGAAGATAGTTTCACCTCTGATTTGACGATTTCGCCTTCACAAAATGAATTGCTTGTCCTGGACCGAGCTAATTTTCGCATGGTTCGCATCCATTTAACGGACGGAAAATTGTTACACAGCATCCCTACGGGTAGATTGCCTTTTGGGGTTACCTTAAGTTTAGATCAAAAATATGCCTTTGTTGCTAATGTGGGTATGTATTCATATCCTTTAGTGGAGGGGACCAACTTGCTAAATTTAAAATCCCAGTACATACCCTATCATCCTTATGGAAATGATACCAAAGAATCGCGTGAAGGGACGGTGATTGACGGGAAAAAGATTCCTGGTTTAGGTGATCCTAGATCGGATGAGGCTATGAGTGTATTCCAAATTGACCTACAGACAAATAAAATTGTTAAAAAATATAAGCCTGGATTCCAATTGGGCGAAATGGTGGAAGAGATGGAAGTAGTTGGCGGTTCTAGTCCCAATTCCCTCGCTGTAGGTTCCAAATTTGCTTATGTGAGCAATGCAACCAATGATAACATTGCGGTTTTGGACTTTAAAACTCAAAAAATTAAAAGTCATATTCCTATTCAACTTACACCTTTATTGGACAAAAGAAGGGGTTATTTGCCCTTTGGTCTATGTCTTTCCAAAGATGAAAAAACCCTGTATGTTACTTGCTTAGGCTTAAACGCGGTAGCGGTAATCGACGTGATATCGATGAAAACCAAAGGTTTCATTCCCACCGGCTGGGGCCCTACGCGCGTTTTACTATCTGCGGATGAAAAATCGATGTATATCAGCTCCAGTAGGGGATATGGTGCCGGACCTAATGGGGGGAAAGGGTTTATTAGACCGGTTCAAGGATCGTATGTTGGCGATATTCAATTAGGGACATTCCAACAATTAAAAACACCTAATGCGGCTGAATTAGCTAAATACACGCAAGAGGTTTTGTCTTATACTTTTGTTGAGAAATCGATGGCTAATCGGGGCAATAAGACCTTCAATATTCAAGGAAACCCTAATTCCCCAATCAAACACATTGTTTATATAACGAAGGAAAATCGTACCTATGATGAGATTTTTGGCCAATTTAAAGGGGCAAATGGCGATTCTACGATTGCGCGTTATGGGTTGGGAAGGACCGTAAGAGATTCAGCGCATGTGTTTGAAAATGTAAATGTGATGCCGAATCATCATTTGATTTCAAAAGCTTTTTCAATGAGCGATAATTTTTATTGCGATAGTGATGCCTCCATTCATGGCCATCATTGGATGATGGGTGTCATTCCCAATGAGTGGGTAGAAACTAATTCTAGTGTTTCAAAATCTGCAAAAATATTTTCTAATGCGCCAGGTAGACGTTTTCCTGGTTCAACGGGAAGTATGGATCCTGAAGATTTTGCTGAGGTGGGTGGAATTTGGGAGGCCTTAGAAAGGAAAAATGTTTCGTTCTACAATTTTGGAGAGGCAAATGAGACGGGACATGTTCGAGAAGATTGGTTTGATACCTTAACCGGAGCAGGACATGTCGTGATGGTTCCGATGCAAAAAGCTTTGTATAATCGTACGAGTCATAATTATGCGGGCTTTAATACGAGTATTCCGGACCAATTTAGGGTGGCCCAATTTGAAGAAGAATTTACCAAAATGTGGCTGAAAGGGAAGGAGAAAATGCCTTCTTTAGTGACGATCCAACTGCCTAACGATCATGGGACGGATCCTAGTGCGGTCGATGGATTTCCATTCAATGAATCATACATGGCTGATAATGATCTAGCTTTGGGCCGTATGCTTCAGTTTTTATCGCATACTCCTTATTGGAAAAATATGTTGGTCATCGTAACAGAGGACGATCCTCAGGGAGGGGTGGACCATATTGACGCGCACAGAAGTGTGTTAATGTTGGCTGGTCCGTATGTTAAACGTGATTATGTGTCGCATACACATGCCAATTTTGGATCTATTTTACGCGTTATTTATACTTTATTGGGTATTCCTCCTGTGAATCATTACGATCAAACGGCTAGTGTTTTAGATGATTTCTTTACAGAAAAGCCTAATTTTAAGCCATATCAATTTGTTTTTCCTGACAAAAGAATTTTTGATGCAGATAAGACCATGATTAAATATAATAGAACAATCGACTGGCGTAAGATTAAGAAGACGGTTGAGATGGATGATGTGGACGATGCAAGAAAAAACTTTTAAATTTGGACTTAAATTTTTTGATTTATAGTTTAATTGAAATTTTTAAATAATTTTTAATGTAATTTTGACAAATTTTAAATTTTAATCCCTTACCAAAATGAAAAATGTATTAATGATTGTTGGCCTTATGGCTTTAGGTTTTACTGCTACTGCTCAAAAATGGAGTGTAGACAAAGCTCACTCTAAAGTAGGTTTTAGTGTTGTTCACTTAATGCTTTCTGATGTAGAAGGTTCATTTAAAATCTCTGATGCTACTTTAACAGCTACTAAAGATGATTTTTCAGACGCACAATTTGACTTAACTGCTGATGTTAATTCAGTATTTACAGATGTGGATCGTCGTGATACTCACTTAAAGAGTGCTGACTTTTTTGATGCAGCTAAATTTTCGACTATCTCTTTCAAGAGTAATTCATTCAAGAAAGTGGCTGATCGCAAGTATAAGTTGACAGGTGAATTAACCATGCATGGCGTAACTAAATTAGTGACTTTGGATGGTACTTTAAACGGTGTGTCGACGAACAAAGCAGGTAAAAAAATCGCAGGATTTAAGTTTACTGGAACTTTGAATCGTACTGCTTTCGGTGTTGGTTCTATGCCAGCAGCTGTTGTAGGTGAAGAAATTGAATTAAAAGCGAACGGAGAATTTGTTCAAAATTAATTTTATTGATTTGTAAAAGAAGGGCGACCCAATGGGCCGCCTTTTTTTATGCCATTTTTTTCTCACGGATAAGCCATAGCAAAAGGAAACAAATGCTTCCATTCAATATGAGCTTAGCGAAGCCAAATCCTCCAAACAAGGATTGAGATTGTGTTTCTAATATAAAAGTTATGATGGGAGAGCCCACACAAACGATAGGTACCAGTTTATCGCGAACTTGTAATTTGGTAAATAAACCAAACGAAAATAAACCTAATAAGGGTCCATACGTATAGCCAGCAAGGTTGAATACCGCTGCAATCAATTCTTGGTTGTTGAACACATGAAATAATCCGATTACCACAAAAAACAAGAGCGAAAATCCCAAGTGGACACGGTGTTTGATCTTTATTCTTTTTTCCTCTTTGAACTTTTCTATACTTAAAAAATCAATACAGAAAGAGGTGGTCAAAGCCGTAAGCGCAGAATCGGAACTCGCGTAAGATGCGGCTATAATTCCCAATAAAAATGTCACGGCGGCCAGGGTTCCAAATTGGCCTCCTAGCGCGAGCATCGGGTATAATTCATCTGTTTTTGCAGGGATAGCTATTTGATTGGCTTGCGCATATATGTACAATAAAGCTCCTAAGGATAAGAAAAGTATATTGATAAAAAGCAATACCCAATAAAACCAAAACATGTTCTTTTGAGCTTCCCCAATCGACTTACAGGTCAGGTTCTTTTGCATTAGATCTTGGTCTAAGCCCGTCATAACTATGGCAATGAAAACTCCGGCTAAGAAGTCTTTCCCGAAGAAATGCGGGTTTTTCCAGTCCCATTCAAACATATGGGAATATTTACTATCTGAAATAGTCTGAATCATATCCCCTAATCCCATGTTCATTTGTTGGCCCACCAAATAAATGGTAATAAACAAGGCAATCAATAGAAATAGTGTTTGTAAAGTATCGGTCCAAATAATGGTTTGTACCCCTCCTCGGTGCGTGTACAACCAAATAAGCGCGATGGAAATAAAAACGGTGACGACAAATGGAACGCCAATGGGCGCAAATATAGCTATTTGGAGTACATTGACAGCTAAGTATAATCGAGCGGCAGAGCCGATCGTCCTAGATAATAAGAAGAACGCCGAGCCTGTTTTATAGGACCAAAAACCAAATCTTTTTTCTAGGTAGCCATAAATCGAGATGAGGTTCATTCGATAATATAGCGGCATTAGAACTAGCGCAATGGTTAAATAGCCTAAGGAATGCCCTAAGATTAATTGGAAATAAGTGAATGAAGTTTTGCCAACGGCCCCTGGAACGGAAATAAAAGTTAATCCTGAGATGGAAGTACCGATCATCCCAAAGGCTACCAACCACCATGGGGATTGCCTATTGGCCGTGAAAAATGCATTTGTATCAGCACCTTTTGACGTATAATACGAGATGACCAAAAGTAACGCAAAATAGATGGCTAGAATTCCACCGGCTAATTGGACAGACATAGGTGATTAAAAGGATTTTTTTTTAAATTTGTAATAGGTCATTTTTAATTGAATCAAAAATATGGAATTCTCCGTAGATAACGTTTCCCAATTTCATTTTTCTTTTGGTAATCAAGAGAAATGGCAGGAAGAAATTTCGGTTCAAGTGGAGGAGGAAGTGGTGCCCGCACATCAATTGGTCGTGTATAATGATGAGGTCAATTCTTTTGAATATGTGATTTTAACATTGATTGAAGTGTGTGATCATACGGCCGAACAAGCGGAGCAATGTACCTTGATGATTCATTTCAAAGGTAAATGTGGTGTAAAATCAGGGGAATTCGACGAATTAGTGTCTATGAGAAATGAGATTTGCCGCAGAGGCATATCCGCAGAAATTGAATCTTTTCAAAACTAATATGATGCATACCTATCCTTCTCGAATCATAGAACAGGCTGTAGAGGAAATTTCTAAATTACCGGGGATAGGTAAAAAATCAGCTTTACGATTAGCTTTACACCTTTTAAAACGCCCAGAATCACAATCGTTGCAGTTGGCCCATGCAGTAGTCCAATTGCGTACGGAAACGCGTTATTGCCCTAAATGCCACATGATTTCAGATGGTGACTTGTGTGGAATTTGTGCCAGCAACAAGCGTGATGAATCTATTTTGATGGTGGTGGAGGATTTAAGAGATGTCTTAGCGATCGAAAATACAGGACAATACACAGGACTTTATCATGTTCTTGGCGGCATTATTTCTCCCTTATCTGGGATATCTCCATCGGATTTGACGATTGAATCTTTGGTGGCTCGAGTGGCCTCAGGAGATGTTAAAGAAGTGATTTTAGGATTAAGTCCAACGATGGAAGGGGACACAACCGCGTTTTATTTAACTAAAAAATTAGCTGATCATTCCATTAAAATATCGACGATCGCACGTGGTATTCCGATAGGAGGAGACCTCGAGTATACAGATGAAATTACCCTCGGCAGAAGCATAGTAGGCCGCATTGTTTACGAATAGTATAAAACAAATAAAATGAAACGCATCAAATTTTTACAAAGTTCACTCGCTTTTTTAGGAGGTGGTTTTTTACTTTCAAGTTTCAAAATGAAAGATGTTCAGGGAATTTTTATTGAAAATGCGCCCTTTGCATTGCCATCGCTTCCTTATTCTTTTGAGGCTTTAGAACCTCATATCGATCGAATGACGATGGAAATTCATCATGATCGCCATCACAAAGCCTATGTGGACAATTTAAATAAGGCCGTAATAGGTTCTCCTGCTGCTTCTTTGTCTTTGGAAGAATTGTTGGGTCAGGTTAGTAAGCAACCTGCTGTCATTAGAAATAATGGGGGAGGACATTGGAATCACAGTTTTTTCTGGCAATTATTGAGTCCTGCAAAAGGATTGCAAGCAAATGCTTCTTTATTAGGACAAATAAATAAAGATTTTGGTAGTCTTGATAATTTGAAAGTTGAGTTCAATAAAGCGGCTACCACTCGCTTCGGGTCTGGCTGGGCTTGGTTATTATGGAGTAATGGGAAATTAGTTATTTCGTCGACGGCCAACCAAGACAATCCGTTGATGGATGTTGCCGAAGTGAAAGGAACCCCAATTTTAGCTTTGGACGTATGGGAACATGCTTATTACTTGAAATATCAAAATAAGCGTGCCGATTATATCACTGCATTTTGGAACGTAGTCAATTGGGATTTTGTGTCCCAACAATTTGATAAATTAAAAAAATAATATGCTTTTAGACGAAATACCATCCTTAGATTTAGCTGATTTTAGGTCAAGTGATCCCGCTCGAAAGGCCAATTTTGTGCAGGATTTAGGCAATGCATTTAATACCATTGGATTTGTGGCGATAAAGGGCCATGGTTTGTCGGAACCTTTTACAAACTCACTTTACCATCAAGTAGAGACTTTTTTTAAATCAGCGGATGAGGTAAAAAAGCCTTATGAAATTGCTGGCATTTCGGGCCAACGAGGGTACGTAGGAAAGGGAAAAGAGACCGCTAAAGGCTTTAAGGTGCCTGATTTAAAGGAGTTTTACCATGTAGGTCAGCCTTTTAAAGAGGATGGTGATTCAGTTTGGGATGAGTATCCTTCCAATGTATTTCCAAACGAATTTCCTGAATTTGAAAAATATACGGTTGAAGCTTTTCAAACTTTAGAATCCGCTGGCAAATCTTTGCTTCAGGCTATTGCGCTCTATTTAGAATTGCCTGAGGATTATTTTGAGCCAAGAGTGGTCAATGGAAATTCTATTTTAAGAGCCATTCATTATTTCCCTATTGAAAATCCAGATTCATTGCCGGTTGGCGCTGTTCGAGCAGCGGCTCATGGAGATATCAATTTGATTACTTTATTAATGGGAGCTTCGGCAGAAGGTTTGGAAGTGTTAAGAATGGATGGGAAATGGATTGCCATTACGGCCCTTCCGGACCAATTGGTAGTGAATGTGGGGGATATGCTAGACCGATTAACCAATCATAAACTTAAATCTACGATTCACCGCGTGGTCAATCCACCCCGAGAAAAGATGGGGACTTCTCGATTCTCTATTCCATTTTTTATGCACCCAAGGTCCGAAATGGATTTAAAATGCTTAGATTCTTGCGTATCAGATGAATTCCCCAAATTATATGTGGATATGTCTGCCGGA
>CANKVC010000059.1 GCA_947486835.1 Cytophagaceae bacterium
TATTTTATGACAATGGCCAAGTAAGGGCTAATTATGTGATGAAAGGCGGGCGTCGCTTTGGCTTATTAGGAACTAAAAATTGTGTCAATGTCTCTGCTGCGCGCCTACTTAATTAGTGGTTTTTTAGGGGTGTTTTTTTCCTGCTCTACCAGTGAGGTAGCACCCGTTTTGCCGTATTACAATACCCCAGATTTTGAACCCCAATTTTTTGAAAATAAAGAAAAAGCGGAGGCAAAAATTACGCATCATATAAAACCCTTTTCATTTTTAGACCAGCACGGGAAGTCTATAAGTGACACTTTAATGCGAGGGAAAGTACACGTGGCGAATTTCTTTTTTAGTCGGTGTACGAATATTTGCCCGAACATGATCAAACAAATGCGGGTGATTGAATCTGAATTTGGTCAAAATGCTAAAGTAGAAATATTGTCATTTAGCGTAACCCCATGGCTTGATTCAGTCCTTGTGCTCAAAAAATATGCACAGAAAAATAACATCAAAAGTAAACAATGGCACCTGCTTACCGGGGATAAAAATGCCATTTATACCTTAGCGCGCAAATCCTATTTTGCGGAAGAAAACCTAGGATTCACTAAAGACAATAGCCAATTTTTACACACTGAGCATGTGGTGCTAATCGACAAAACATTACGAATTCGGGGAATTTATAATGGCAGTTTGGGATTAGAAATGGAACAATTAACGAAGGACATCACATTACTTTTGGCCGAAAAATAGTTGGCTCGCCATACCCATTAAACTAAAATTAATTGCTTATTTACATCAAAATAAAAATGAATGCAAGCTAATTTTTTGTCCGTAGTCCTTATGCCGCTCGCCCTTTCACTCATCATGATGGGCTTGGGATTATCGCTAACCTTGGCCGACTTTAAACGTGTTTATCTTTTTCCAAAAGCCGTTATCATTGGGCTTTTTTGCCAAATGTTTGTCTTGCCTATTATTTGTTTTTTAATCATCAAGGTGATGGTCATTCCGCCGGTATTGGCGGTTGGCCTTATGCTATTAGCCGCAGCACCCGGCGGCCCTTCAGCCAATCTTTATAGCCATATTGCCAAAGGGGATGTCGCGCTTAACGTAACTCTTACCGCATTAAATAGTCTATTTTCTGTGTTTTCAATAGCCGTAATCGTCAATCTATCGATGGCCCATTTTTTACAACAAAACACCTATGTCCCTTTGCAATTCAGTAAAGTGTTGGAAGTATGTTATGTCGTCATTTTGCCTGTTGGCCTAGGGATGATCATCCGAAATCGTGCGCCCCAATTCACCCAGAAATTAGAGCAGCCGGTTAAAATAATTTCCGCTATTTTTTTAGCACTGATCATTATTTTAGCAGGCCTTCGCGAACGCGATCATTTGTTGGCCGATCTCAAGACCGTTGGCCTAGCGGCCCTAACTTTTAATATTTCTTGTTTATGGGTCGGCTATTACATTCCGCTATTTTTAAAAATTCCCAAAAAACAAGCCATTGCCATCGGGATGGAAATTGGGATTCATAATGGGACTTTGGCTATTTACATTGCCCTGAATGTGATCGGAAATGGAACGATGACGATACCTGCTGTGGTCTATAGCATCATGATGTTTTTGACGGCGGCGGTATTTGCGTGGCTGGTGAATGTGCGCCCGCATCCAATTTCATCTTAGCAATTTTCTTGATGGACCAGACGTAGAGCACCTCCACTTTCTGTCTAGCCCAAGGCGTTTTTCTCAAAAAGGATAGGCTTGATTTAATGCTCGGTTCGAACGAAAAACAATTAATTCGAATCTTTTTTGACATTTCATCCCAACCGTATAGCGCGACTAAATCTGTTAAAATCATTTCGAGTGTTTTCCCATGTAAAGGATCGTTCGATTTTTCTTCCATCTTCAAAATTAAGGTAATTTATTGAAATCAATGGTCGGCTTTTTATTTGCCGTGGCCCGTTGAAAAATTTGATTTAAAAAAGCAATTCCGTTAAAGAACCCTCCATTCTGCAAATAAAAATGACCGGATTTTTCTCCGCCCTCATAATCTTTTCTATAGCCTCTTTTGGCAATGTCATCCCCCGTGAATTTTGCTTCGGTCAACTCAAACCATGCTCCACTTGAATCACAAACCCATTGATTTGTGTAGGTTGCCTGTCTCAAAATATGGCCATAGTTAGGATTGAAATTCTCCACAAATGAATGTGGTCTTTTGTACCAGGTATCTGTTTTTGGGCGCTTAAATGATGCGATGAGTAACCAATCGGGTGAGCTAGATTCTTTGAAATAGGCGGTATATTGGGTGGCGCCTTGACCATCCGGCTCGACCGAATTTAAAAATTGATACGTCTTTCCCGCCTCCCATTTATATCTCAAATAGCTTTGTCCGCCGGAACCCTCATTTCCAAATTCACCCGTATAAACGCCTTCTCCCTTTTTTAACATTTTGATTTTTTGATCCTCTGGGATAGCAGCTGGATTATCTGTTTTAAATGGACTCCAAACAGAAAACAAAATACGCCTCTCATTTTCTGAATTTACTTGAAAACCGAAGTAACCCTCTGCAAATCCATTGGCCATAAAATAGGAACCTATGGGATCTAGGCCCATGGGAATAGTCACTTCATTGTAAAACCATTTGACATTTTTCTCCATCGGCATCGTATAACTCAAATGCACGGATGGACCCCTTCGGCCCCAGTAATACCGATTATCTATATTGTCTTTAACGAAGCTAAATTCGCCAGGTGCATTGGTCAGGATGATTAAGGAGCTTATGGCTGCAAAACTATTTGTTTCTTTAGAAATGCCCTCCAACACTAGTTTTTGGTAGCCCGCAGTCAAAACAAAATTCCCAATAAATACAGGATTCTTTTGAAATTTAGTCAGTTGGACTATTTGAGATTGCCCCCCTAAAGTACATTTGATTTTACTGGAAAACTCCCCGGGCAATAGCGCAATATATAATGCACAGGTTCTTGTTTTTTCATTTTTAAAATAAATGTTAAAGGCACTTTTTTCAGAGGACCAAGTCGTAATTCCATTCTCACTGATGGCATCATTGGCCACACCTTTTGGTTCAATAAACGTATTTCCTCCTAGGGGGATGGTCGTGGTATCTGATATGATCGCCTTTGTTTGTGGCGCATCATTCAGTTCGCAGGCGGTGGCCGAGATTGAAAAGATCAAACACAGGAGTAGTAAAATATTCTTGTTCATAGGTCAATTAAAATTCAAAAGTATCCATTTTTATTTTTTAATCATTGAAAATAGACAAATTGCGCTACCCGTAAAAATTTCCTATGTTTACGATATAAACCTGTTAACTCAATGAAATCAAAGCAATTATATTTAAGTATGCTGGTCGTAGCGATGTCGCTAGGTACCGCCTGGGCGATTCGGGGCCAATTTGGTCACGAACATGGGGCAGCCTGGGCTGGCGGGATTGGATCCTTAGCGACTCTTTTAGTTGTGAAAAGAAAAGATTGGCTAGCAAAATCTTTTTCAGTGGTCTTAGCAGGTGCGTTGGGTTGGGGCTTAGGTGGCATGATGAGCTATGGCATGGTGGTAGGCTATGGCCGAGGAAGTGACTGGCCCAATGTATTTTATGGCTTATCCATGTTATTTGTGATCGGTGGTTTATATGGTTTTTTAGGGGGTGGGCTATTCGGATTAGGTCTTTCGAATACGATTAAAAAGCCAGTCAAATGGCCAAAATTGATCTTGGAAATGACCGCCGGTGGAATCATTTTTTATTTCTTTCTTGTTGAACAATTTGGTTTTAACATGACGCCTCCGCGCTCAGAGGTTTGGGCGGTTTGTCTGGGTATGGCGGTTGCCTTAACTTGGAATATGATTCGGGGGAAAAAGAAGTCGGCCCTTCGAGTCGCCATTTTTTCAGGTTTAGGGGGTGGTTTTGGATTTGCCTTTGGCAACTTTCTCCAAGTATTAGGTCAAACCACTGAGATTCATTTTAATTTTTGGAATGTCATGGAGTATTCCTTAGGATTCTTTGGCGGACTTGGTTTGGCCTATGGAACTTTGACCAGCGAATGGGGGAAAGAAAAACCGGCGCCAACGAAAAACCAGGTATTCCAATTGATCATGTTGGTGCTCGTAATTCCCGTGATTATGTGGCAACAAAATTTCGAGTGGGAGCGAATCCAATCGACATTTGTCAATTTATTGCCCACAGATGATTATGCCTTTTACGATGGGGTCATTTGGGGATCCGTGGTATTAATTGTTGGCGCAGGGGTGTATTGGATCCTTAGATTTAAGAAATTTGAAACCTTGGATTATCGAGAGATAAAGACCTTTTTCTTTGGACATTGGGCCTTATATATTACTTTAAGTTTCCTAATTACTGGAGCTTTTATTAGTACGTATCGGGTAGAGCAATATTTATACATCGTTAATTTTGTGATCATATTTTTTCTCATAGATCGCACAGAACCCGAAATCAATCCGCGCACGTTGAAGTTTGCCACAGGTATAAAAAACTCAGTTTTGGTTTTAGTATTCATTGGAATTCTGGCGGCCATCGCTGTAAATTCTCATGGTGAAATCAAGGGGGCAAAAAAGAGATTTGGTGCAGAACCAGCAGTAGTCGATACGTTGAAAAAATGATGGGAAAGCGCTTACATCTGGTCGTATTATTTTTCGTTGGCCTTTCGGTCCAAGCACAAATTTTTCCGGGAAATCCCAAGCGGGTACTTTTTATTGGAAATAGCATCACCTATGCTGGGAGGTATGTGCAGATTATTGAGGCGTACCAGCGAGCAAAATTTCCCAATCAAGAAATTGACATTTATAATGTGGGTTTACCCAGTGAAACGGTATCAGGCTTGTCGGAAGACGGACATGCCAGCGGGCGTTTTCCCAGGCCTGATTTACATGAGCGATTAGCCCGAGTATTAGAACAAATAAAGCCCGACTTAGTATTCGCGACGTATGGAATGAATGATGGAATTTATCTTCCTTTAGATGCCGCAAGATTTCTAAAATTCAAAGAGGGTATTCATTGGATGCACGACCAAGTCGTATTTTCTGGTGCCAAAATTATTCATATCACCCCTTCTTTGTATGAAGAAAAACCCAATGAAAACATAGGTTATGGGAAGGTGTTAGATGAATATTCACATTGGCTGACCCAGCAAAAAAATTGGCAAGTCATAGACACCCATAGTGCGCTTCAAAAGTACTTAAGCACGGAGTTAACAAAGGATGCCAACTTTCGAATCTCTAAAGATGGCGTTCATCCTGGCGACCAAGGGCACTGGATGATGGCCAAAGAAATTTTAAGGCATTTGGGTGCGAAAAAAATAAACCGCACGAATTCTGTTGAGGAAATGCTGGAACCTTTGAAAGACCCGAAGGCATTCTTTGATCTAGTGGTGGAGCGCCATAACATCTTAAAAGATTCCTGGCTAACCCAAACAGGTCACAAAAGACCCGAAATGAAAAAGGGATTGCCTATAACAGAAGCTAATGTAAAAGCGGCAGATTTGATGAAAAAAATAAAAGAACTAACTCCTTAAATAAGGTCCATATGAAAAATTTATTGATCAGTGTCATCACAGGATTTATCATCATAAACGCCCAAATTTCGTTGAGCGCTCAAAATCAATTGACTTGGCCAAAAGGCAAAAAGATGGCCTTAAGCTTGACTTTTGATGATGGCCGAGGCAGTCAGGTGAATGGGGGCACCGCGCTTTTAGATAAATATGGAGTTAAGGCCACTTTATATGTTATGCCGAATGCGATAGAAAAAAACGTAGCGCTTTGGAAAAAAGCGGCGGAGAATGGCCATGAAATAGGAAATCATTCGAGCTTACATCCTTGCTCAGGAAATTTCGCTTGGTCTAGAAACAGAGCTTTAGAGGAGTATACTTTGGAAAAGATGCAAAAAGAATTAGTCGAGTCGAATGAACAATTGCATCAAATGATCGGTATAAAACCGGAGTCTTTTGCCTATCCCTGTGGACAGAAGTTTGTGGGCAACAATGAAAAAACGCAAAGCTATGTGCCTCTCGTGTACCAAATATTCAGCTCGGGGCGTGGCTGGCGCGATGAAGCACCTAATGATCCCGCGTATTTAAATATGGCCCAATTGACCGGAGTCGAAATGGATGGAAAGAATTTCGACGAGATTTTGCCAATGATCAAAGATGCGAGCGACAAGGGATATTGGCTTATTTTAGCCGGACATGAAATGGGCAAGGGAGGAAATCAAACGACGAGATTAAGCATGTTGGAAGATCTGATACGTTATGCACAAGATCCCCAACATGGCATTTGGATAGCTCCGGTAAGGGAGGTCACAAAATATTTAAAGCACTAATTATTTTTTCTCAATCGAGAACATATCTCTCACTACTCCATCCGCACAAATCCATTGCGCGTTTAATTTTTTGTTTACCACATCGATCAACATAGAACCTCCCTCGGTGACGTTCGAGTAAACGGAAGACTTTAATGGATAGTCTTTTTGCTTGCCGCCCAATTGGCCTCCGGATCCGTTGACGATGTAAATGGTTCCTTGGCCTTCTCCTTTTTTGACTACGTATTGATTCGGAGCAACTTCATTTGCTTTTTTGTGAACGGTAGCGTCATAGGTGGCGCTTTTCCCCGTATGTCCGACCATCGGATGGTTTCTTTCGTAGCCATGGCTGTGTCCGCAAATCACTAAATCGACTTTATATTTCTCTAAGATCGGGGTGATATTTTCTCTGACTTTATACATCCAAATTTCGGTATCGGAATCATGAGATGCTTTTGAATAGGGAGGTTTATGCCAGTATACAATCGTCCAAGGCAATTTATTAGCCTCTAAATCCTTTTTTAACCAGGCCGCTTGTTTGCCATTTTCATTATATAGGTAGCTGCTGTCAGTTTCCATCGCTTCACTGTCGAGCGAAATCAAATGCACATTTCCATAGTTGAAAGAATAAAAAGATTCCGTTCCCGAGGGTAATCCTCCATTTTCGCCTTTGGTCGGCATCGTAAATATTTTAAAATAGGGAGGCAAAGCAGGATTATGTTTTCCTGCATAATCATGGTTGCCCGGTGATGGCCAAACAGGTAGATTTTTAAAGAAAGTATCTTGGTACACTCTGAATACATGGTTTTGGTATTCTTCTTCTTTTCCATTGCTATAGGCATTATCGCCCATCCAAATCCATGCGTCTGGCTTATGTGTTTTTGTTGCATTGAACATCGCGTCGCGGACGTCTGCTTGGTTTTTTGAACTATTTCCAAAATCCCCTAGCGCCCAAATGCGTACTGGCTTTGTGGAGCCAGCTTTAGGTACCGTATTAAAATAATGGGTTTCGTCGCCGCCTATTTTAATGCCTGCGGAAATGATCGCGTAAAAGTATTTTTTTCCTGGGCTTAAGTTTTTGATTTCTACTTCATGCTCAGTAAGTAGGTTTTCATCTTTAACCGATTGGTTTAATTGGCTTGGGCTGTTGCCATAAATCACTTGGCTATTGGCCGCGATGTCGGTGCGCCAACGAACCACCCCCGAAGTGGGAGTGAAGTTTTGCAAGTACGGTCCGCGAATGACTTTGATGTCTTGCGCGCGGCAAAAAAAGGTAAGGAGAAGTAATAAGAGCGTAAAATGTTTCATGTTAAAAGGAGTAAATGGGGTATTTAAATTAGGTGGGTCAAATTTACACAACTATTTTTTAGTTTATTTTTTTTCAAATTAACTTATAATAAATTCTTTTGAATATTGTAGAGGAGTTTTGCCTGTAATTTTTTTGAATGCATTATTAAAATTTGGGAAATTATTGAATCCGGCTTCATAGCAGACTTGAGTTACTTGGAATTGATTTTCCTTGATTAATTTACAGGCATACTCAACACGGATTTCATTCAAGAAATGGGAAAAGTGTTTCCGAGTTCTATTTTTGAAATACCGACAAAATGAATTGGAACTTAGGTTGGCCACCTCAGCAATTTCCTCAATCGTTATTTTGCGTTTAAAATGTTTGGCAGAAAAATTGTAGATCGAATTTAATCGGGCCGTTTCTTTGTCGCTTGGATTATGCTCTAAAATCCGGGTCGCTAACATGTCAATTTCTGGACTTTGAGAAAGGGAATCTAGTAATTTAAGAAGCTCAAGAATTAGGTTGTTTTTTGAGTCTTCTAGCATATGAAGCATTTGCTTGACAATGGCAGTTTTGGTTTTACCCGTAATTCGCAGGCCAAGTTTTGATTTTTCAAGCAGCTGCTTGACATATCGATTTTCAACAAGCTCAAAAAAATTAGGACCAAAAATAGCGGGATCAAAATGGATCACAACTGCGGATACTCCTAAATCGGGATTGCCTTGGAAATAAATGTTATCACTTCTCAAATAATGAGGGCAATTTGACCCGATTAAAAGCAGGTCACCATCTTGAAAACGTTGAATACTATCCCCGACAAATTGAGTTCCTGTTCCTTTATCAATAAATAATAGTTCTATTTCCGGATGGTAATGATATTGGTTATAAAAATAACTAACATTGTCTCGTCGAATGCTAAAAGAGCGTAGTGACTGAGGGGAAACTTTTAATAGGTGAGCCTTCATAAATTTAATTATTCCACGGAATTTGACAGTGTTCTTTTACTTTTTTAAATATTTATGCCAAAATAATTTATTTATTTGAATTTTCCATTTAATTATGGCGTTATTTAAATCCAATACTTTGTAAGAATTTTATTATTTCTGTTACCAATTAATTATTAGTGTTTATTTACTTCTAAATTTATTACGTATGATGTTACATTTTCCGCAACAAATGCTTCGGCATTTGGCAACAGCGACCTTTGTATTTGCGTTAAGCATTTCGACAATGGTTGCGCAAACAAGAACCATCACCGGTAAAATTACCGCCAGCTCAGATGGTACTGGAATTCCAGGTGTTAGTATTCAAGTGAAGGGAACTCAAAAGGGGGCAAGCAGTAATGCCAGTGGAACTTATTCATTGGAAGTTTCTGGTGCAAGCCCCGTTTTATCTTTTACATCAATTGGTTTTGATGCCCAAGAAATTAAGGTGGGCAATAGAAATGTGGTCGATGTTGTGATGTCCTCAAGTACTCAAGAACTAAACGAAGTAGTGGTTACAGCCTTAGGAATTAAACGCGAAGAGAAATCTTTGGGTTATTCGGTAGGGAAAGTATCAGGCAAGGACTTGAATCGGGTCATTACTGAGAACGTGTTAAATGGACTTTCGGGTAAATTAGCCGGAGTTAGTATTAACGCAACGGGTGCAACGGGATCTTCAGTGAGTATGATTATTCGCGGTGCGAAGTCATTAAGCAACGACAATCAGCCATTATTTGTGATCGATGGTGTTCCGGTGATTAATACCTTGAACAACATAGGCCAAGTGGGGAATGATAACCGCGTGGATTATGGGAATGCCATTTCAGATTTAAATCCGGATAACATTGAAAGTGTTTCTGTTTTAAAAGGACCTAGTGCCGCGGCGCTTTATGGTTCAAGAGCGGGTAATGGAGTTGTGTTGATCACAACTAAAACCGGTGCTAAGTCAAATAGAATGACCATTAATGTCAATTCTAATACGGTATTTGACAATCCGTTCAAGTACTTAGATATGCACTCGAAATTTGCTACGGGAATATTGCCATTTACACCCGGCAATAACCCTTATCCAGGGGGTATCTTGTCCATTGAAGAAGGTTCAGCCGGAGGAATTGGCCCAGAGTTAGATAAGGGATATTTAGCCTATCAGTGGAATAGCCCTAAAGATGCAGCAGGAAAATCAATTCCAACCGAATTAAAGTCGTATCCAAACAACTTGAAAAACTTTATTCAAACGGGCATCACGACGACCAACGGCTTCTCTATTTCTAATAGTACGGATGCGGCTACGTATCGAATTTCATATTCAAATATGACCAATCGTGGATTAATTCCAGGATCTGATTTATTTAAAAACTCGATCGACTTAGCTACTTCGTTGAAGTTGACCAATAAAATTAAGTTGAGCACCAACTTCGACTTCAGTCGGAACAACTCCAACAATCGTCCTGCCAGTGAGCGCGGATCTAATCCATTGCAGTGGGCTTATGCGGTTTCACCACATATCAACATCATGGATTTAAAAGATTATTGGGTTCCAGGAAGAGAGGGTTTACAACAAAAGTCTCAAGCGATTGGAAATTATAACAACCCATGGTTCTTAGCCCATGAAGTTAAAAATGCGTTTGAGCGTAATCGCTTTTTTGGTAACGCTAAATTAGATTATCAAATCACGAAAGAGTTAAACTTTATGGCTCGTTACTCTTTAGATACCTATGGTGAAACAAGAGAAACGAAGATTGCACCTAGTTATACTGGAGAGAAAAATGGCGCCTATGGCTTAACCACACTTTCTCCTTCTGAAACAAATATTGATTTTTTAGCTACTTATGCAAAGTCCTTACAAGATTTCTCTTTATCGCTTTCTGTAGGTGGGAATGCGAGGAATTCAACGAATCGCTTTATCAGTGAATCAAGTAGAGGGGGAACAGGCTTAGTGATTCCTGGCTTATATACGTTGCAAAATATCGCTACTGCAAACATTCAATATTCAAGTTCTCAATCTAAGAAAGTTGTTTACTCTGCGTATGGAATGGCTAACGTAGGATATAAGGACATGATTTATTTGGATTTGACGGCTCGAAATGACTGGTCAAGTACATTGCCGGTGGACAATAGATCTTATTTCTATCCTTCAGCATCTTTGAGTGTATTGTTGAACGAGATGTTCCAAATACCTAATAACCGCATCGACTTAATTAAAGTACGTGCAGGTGTAGCGCAAGCAGGTAATGATACAAATCCTTATGCCTTGTTTAATACATTAGGATTGGCAGAACCGTGGGCTGGTGTAACAAGGTTATCAAAACCAGGATCTATTTTATTGCCTGATTTGAAGCCTGAAATTACTACTTCGATGGACCTAGGTTTGGATGTAACTATGTATCGTAATCGTTTGAGATTCTCAGGTACTTATTATACAGTTGAAAATAGAAATCAAATCATTCCGACCACCTTACCAGCATCCACAGGTTTCTCTTCAAAAAATATCAATGCTGGACTTTTAGTCAGTAAGGGAATTGAATTAACATTAGGAGGTACACCGATTGATAAAAACGGTTGGAGATTAGATTTGACAACAAACTTCTATCAGAATGCAACAAAAATAGAAGAGTTATCGACGGGTTTAAATTTCTATACCTTATGGACAGATGCTAAAGGTGGCGCTTGGACTTATGTAGGCGATACGATTGGAGATATTTATGATGCCGAAATCGTTACGGTTAAAGATCAATCTTCTAAGTATTTTGGTTATCCGATCTTAGATAGCGATGGTTCATGGCAATCCATTGGAGCGTCAAACTCAAGAACTAAAATTGGTAATTTCAATCCTGATTTTATCTTAGGTTTACAAACTTCGTTAACCTATAAAAATTGGAGCTTGAACATGACTTTTGACTGGCGTAATGGAGGGGATTTTGTTTCTCAAACGTATCGCTATGGCGAGTCTGATTTGAAATCTCAAAGATTCTTGGATAATTTAATCAATCCTGGTACTATGACGGGTGACGTTTTACGTAATTACTTAGTAGCTAACCAAGAAACAATGATTAAGATCAATGGAAACACGTTCCCGATTGTCGGCGGGCCAACGAAAGAATATGGTGGTTATCCGTTTGAATATGGTGGAAAGGTTTATCCTAATGGAGTATTCAATCCTGGGGTTCTTGCGCAATATGATAGCAAAGGGAACATCACGGGATATGAGGAAAACTTAGGTGGACCTAATACACGTATCATTCC
>CANKVC010000060.1 GCA_947486835.1 Cytophagaceae bacterium
AAAAGTACGCTCTTGGACTTTGTCATTTTAGATGAATTAGTGGACCAATTAAAAAAAGCGAATGATTACGAGGGCCCAATTAACATTTGGGAAAAAGACTTATTTTCAGATGATCCTGAAGGAAAAAATTCGTTTGATTTAGTGATCTCCAACGGCCTTATCGAGCATTTCAAAGATACACAAGACATTATAGCAAGGCATGTCAATTACCTAAGCATCGGGGGACAATTGTTTATTAGTTTACCTAATTTCAAGGGATTAAATGGTTGGTTCCAACGAACCTTCGATCCTGAAAATTATGCTAAACACCATATCCCTTGCATGGACATTGATTTATTAACCCAAATCTGCCAGCATTTGAATTTGAAAAATATTGACGTCAACTACTCCGGTGGGTTTATGTTGTGGCTCGAAAACGAATCCACTCAACCACTTTGGGTGAAGGTATTCAAAAAAGCTTGTTGGCTCCCTCTGAAAATTTTCTTTAAATTAGTTCCCATTCAAACCAAAGCTTTTGCCCCATACATCTTAATTAAGGCTGAAAAATAAATGAATCCAAAAGCACTCAAGGTTGTCATGCTTTCCTACCATAACCAAAATGGGGGTGCGGGAATTGCCTGCGGTCGATTGGCTAGTGCTTTAATTAAATTAGGCCATCAAGTAACTCATTTAGTGCAGGAAAAATCAGGAGACGATGCAGCTGTTTCAGTCAATGATTCCTGGTTAAAAAAAGGCATCGCATGGCTTCGATTTATTTTAGAAAGACTTTATTTCCTTCCGCATGAAAAAGATAAATCGATTCGTTTTTTATTTAATCCTGGGGTTTTTGGACAAAATTTATCCCAACATCCTTCCATAAAATCGGCTGACGTCATTCACTTGCACTGGATGAACTTTGGGTTCATGGGAATTTCGGATATATCGCAACTATTAAAATTAGGAAAACCTGTGATTTGGACTTTGCACGACATGTGGGCATTTACGGGCGGATGTCATCACAGTGGCGACTGCAACCGATTTCAAATAAATTGCGGTCAGTGTAAATTTGTGAAACAGCCTGAGCATTGGGATATTTCACATAAATTATGGGCCCAAAAAGCAGTGGAATTTGACTCAACTAATTTGAAAATAATTACCTGCAGCCAATGGTTAAAAGAAAAAGCAGCGGCGAGTACGATTTTATATCCTAGAGAAATTGTAGCGATCCCAAATGCCATTGACACCCAAGTATTCAAACCGGGAAATAAAGAAGAGGCCAGGAAAAAATTGGGTTTAGATCCACATAAAACGTATTTATTGTTTGTAGCCATGCGGGTGAATGCACCGGCAAAAGGCTTTGATTATTTGAGCAAAGCGTTGGAAATATGGACACAAAACAACCCATCACAAGTTACCCAAACCGAACTAATGATTGTCGGCGGATTAACCGATACTGAAATTCTTCATTCATTGCCTTTAAAGGTAAACTCGATGGGGCATGTATCTGATCCTCATCAAATGATTGAGATCTACCGGGCCGCCGACCTATTCATCACCCCGTCTTTGGAAGAAAACTTACCCAATACCATCATGGAGGCGATGGCCTGCGGTACCCCTAGCATCGGGTTTAATACAGGCGGTATTCCAGAAATGATTGCGCACAAACAAAATGGATACGTAGCTCAAAAAATGGATTCAAATGATTTGGCCACAGGCATACATTGGCTCCTAGAAAATCTAGCAATAGCCTCCATAGAAGGAAGGAAATTTGTAGAAAATAATTACTCAGAGGACATTGTATCTCAAAAACATATCGATTTTTATTTAAAATCCATTCAAGATGTCAGCCAAAATTAGCATCATCACGATCACATTTCAGGCCGAAGCTTATATCCAAAGAACGCTCGATAGCGTTCACGCACAAGGGAATCGAGACCAATTTGAGTACATTATTGTCGACGGAAATTCCCGAGACGAAACCTTGAACCTCATCCAAAACGCGTCGATCAAACCTGACTTGCTGATCTCGGAAGTTGACAAAGGAATTTACGATGCGATGAATAAAGGTCTTGCAAAAGCTACTGGTGAATATGTCCTATTTTTGAATGCGGGAGATGAATTTGCAAGTGACAACACGTTAAATACTATTTTAAATCATATATCGGAGAACCCAGATGTGTTATATGGCGATGCCAATTTTGTTGATTTAAAAGGGAATTTTATGGGCAAAAGAAGTGAGGCCACACCGCATCAATTGCCACAAAATTTGACCTGGAAAGATTTTAAATTTGGGATGTTGGTCTGCCATCAAGCCTTTATTTGCAAAAAGTCGATCGCACCCTTCTTTTCCTTGGAATACCAGTTGAGCTCCGACATAGATTGGGAGATTCAATGTTTGAAATCTGCTCATAAAATTAGCTACATGCAGGAGCCCATTTGTAATTATCTGATGGGGGGTGCTTCCGTTAAAAACCTTAAAAAATCTTGGCTAGAAAGATTTCAAGTATTATCCAAGCACTTTGGCCTAATCCCAACCATCCTGAATCACATCACAATTATTTTTAGGGGGATTCGTTTTGCCTACAATAAAGGTGAGAAATATTGGTAATTTTAAATACATTTAAACGTTCATGAAATACGTCAGAAACCTTATATTTTTATTTATTCTTTTTACAAGCCAAATTGCGCAGGCCCAATTATTTAGACTTGAAGCTGGTTTAGGTGCCACTCAAATTTCATGGCTTGAAAGTCAGTCGACAGCGGATTTGAATGTTCAATTATCCATTCAAAAAAAAGAATCGAAACATAAGTTTTTTGTTGCCTTAAAAGCGTTCGGAAACCTACATCGATCTAATGTTGACCGATCAAAATACACCTTTATAGAACCACGTAATACCAATTCAACTCCAATAAGTTCCACCGAAGAATTATTCTCAAATTATAGGGGTTCGGAAGCGGAAGTTGGCTTTCTATGGAATCAAAACAAGAGCATACTCCCACATTTTTATCCCATTCTGAGTCTATACAGCAAGTCCATAGCCCGGAAAATAAGTTCCAAAAATTCCAATTACATCGAAGAAGAAAAATACCGCCTAAATGGAATAAATGCCGGCATTGGATTGATTATTCCTGGAAAAACAACGATCACCTTTCAAGGACAAATTTTTGAACCCATCCTGAGGGACATCACTTTATATGGCAATTATGTGGGGGTGCCATATACTTCAACAAAATTCACAAACGACTTCTGTTATAAAGGAAAAATAGGATTTAAGAAAGCTAAAATTGGGGCTTTATTAACCTATGAAATATTAAATTTAGGGGCTGCCGAAAATAAAAATTCAAAGTCAATCCTAGCCACCCAAGCAAACACTCTATCTTTTTCATTACAATATGAATTTTAAATTATTATTGCTAGCGCTCCTAATTGCTTTTCAAACTTTATCCATTCAATCGGATAGTCTAAAAACAACAGAATTAACTAATGTAGAGGTAAAGGTATTTGAGAAATCAAGGCAGAAATTAACCAGTCCAGATGCTCTTTCGATCTTAACGGACAAAATCATAAGTCCTACCAACGGGACTAGTTTTGTTAGTGGATTAAATACTCAAGCTGGCGTTCGTATGGAGGAGCGATCTCCAGGAAGTTACCGGATCGCCATCAGAGGTAGCTCGTTAAGAGCGCCCTTTGGCGTCAGAAATATAAAAGTTTATTGGAATCAAATTCCATTTACAGATGCTGGGAACAACACCTATTTGTCTTTATTAGAACCTGATTTATTCCGTCAAATTATCATCACAAAAGGTCCTGGGGGTGGAATTTATGGTGCGGGCACCGGAGGTGCGATACTTTTCAATAGTGGCTTTGATTTAAAAAATAAGATAAAATTTCAAACGATGTATCCTTCCCTTGGAGGGTTAAAAACATCCATCGACATTAATCTAGGAAACGCCTTTAAAAACCACCGTATTTACGCATCTCATTGGCAGCAAGAAGGATTTAGAATTCAATCAGCCATAAAAAAACAATGGATTTCTTACGAATTTAATAAGTCTTTTGGTACATCAGGGGCCATCAGCCTAACCTCATACTATGGAGATTTAGCTTATCAGACGCCTGGGGGATTAACGCTAAAACAGTATCAAGAAAATCCAAAAAATGCAAGGCCGGCCGCAGGTGCTTTTAAAAGTGCCGTAGACCAACAAGCCACTTTTAAATTAAAAAGTTTTGGGATTGGTGCTCAAATATCCAATCAATTTAATTCAAAATGGGGGTGGAATTTCATCAATGCATTTCAATATAATAAAGTTGAAAATCCGACCATCCGAAATTATGAATTACGAGATGAGCCCAATTTTAGTAGTCGGGGCGTCATTCATCGAAAAGGAATCATCAATCTAGACGCAGGCTATGAGTGGCAATCAGGCCAATTTAATAGCCAAACATTTGGGAATAAAAAAGGAATCAAAGACACCTTGCAATTAACTCAAAACACCCATTTAGAGCAATTAACCACTTTTTTACAAGCCGATTATGAGATAAATACGCAATGGATATTGACGCTTTCTGGAAGTCTAAACACCTACTCGACTCAATACATAAATCAAGAAACGATCTTCTCTCCCCGAGCAGCCATCGTGCGTAAATTAGGCTTGCACCAAAGTATCACGGCTAAAATAGCTCAGGGTTACTCCCCTCCAAGCATTGCTGAAATGCGACCTTCGGCTGGCATTATTAATACCAATTTAAAAGCAGAAAAAGGCTGGAACAAGGAAATTGCTTGGAAAGGTGAATCTAATGACAAATCTTTCAATTGGGATTTGACAGCCTATTTATTTAATCTCAATGAAACAATCGTGGTCAGAAGAGCCGCTGATGGTTCTGATTATTTTGCGAACGTGGGTGAAACGACACAAAAGGGACTTGAATTGACTACGACCTGGAAAGCCCATAAATACCTATTGGTCAACAACTCCACCACATGGCAAGATTTTAGATTCACGGATTATACCACGGCTGGTAAAACCTATAATGGCAATTTCTTGACCGGAACAAGTCCATTTCAAAACTCATTTTTAATTATTTACAATCACCCGTCAGGGTTTTCATGGAACCAACAATACATCTTCTCGGATTACTTATATTTAAATGACGCGAATACAGACCAAATGCCAGCTTATCGCATTTGGAATTCTAAAATTTCATATCAAAAATTAAATCCTAAATATGGATGGGAACTTTGGTTTGCCATGGAAAATATTCTGAACGAAACGTACAGCTTAGGACCAGATTTAAACGCCGCCGCTGGGAGATATTACAATGCTGCACCCGGTAGAAACTTTTCGATTGGCCTAAAAATAAACACCTATTAGCTAGTCCGAGTGAAATTGAAGTTATTATCGAATTCAATTAAAATATTTGAAAGAAATTTATAGCTTGCTCTTGAAATCAAAAAATGAAACACATGCACATCAAATCAAAATCAATTCGCCTAACCATAATTTTATTATCCTTGACCCTAGGGTTTTCTTCTCATGCCATCCATGTTGCATCTACTAAACTTGACACAATTAAAAAAGATCAACCTAAAACCGAATTAAAAACCCTTTTCTCCATGAAAAAAGGGAGTGGATTGAAATCGTGGGGATTTACTGCAGGTCCAGTATTGCAGTTTGGCCAATTAGGAGCCCAACAAGGGTTTAATTTTGCCGTTCATGTCAACAACCAATGGTCGTTCGGAGCGGGAGCTTTAGGCAATATGAGGGGTGGTGGTGACAATCGAAATATGCCAACTAGCTCAAAAATCAGGCAATCGTTTTCCGGTTTTCAGGTAGAATATACGCCAAAACCCAATTCACTCATACATGTTAGTTTTCCTTTAATGATCGGGGCCATTCGTTCAGAAGATCCTACTCATTTAATGAATCAAAATCCCCAATATAATAACAACCCTCCAATGGGCACCCCAGGTCCCGGATTTAGGAAACATGATTTTGATGATGACCACAGAATGTTTAACCGAGGACCAGGAGCATTGGGTATTCAACCTGGTGTTAGCCTTGAAGTAAATGTCTTTAAATATGCTAAACTATTTGGATCAGTAAATTATCGGTTTGTAGCTGGCAAAAATAGTACGGAAGATATGAACGGGGTTTCAGGCCAAATAGGTTTAAAACTAGGTGTATTTGATCGCCCTTTCAAATCGAAAAAAAGTCCCCAAAAATAGGGTAAGCAGTTAACAAAAAAAGGGATCTGATAAAATCAGATCCCTTTTTTTATGACAATCAATACTTAAAAATTACGTTCCCCTGCTTCTCGTTTACCTAACATAACCGCACCGACCATCGCCACAAAGAACAAGATTGAAATTAATTCAAAGGGCAATAGATATTCAGTATATAAAATTTTACCTAGGGTTTCCACCATTCCCGTTTGAGATTTAAAATTAACCTCAGAGGGCGCTGGCAAGTTATTTTTGCGCAATAAAGCGACGAACAAAACCAATAAAGTACCGGCTACTACCGAGCCAGCTAATTTAGTTAAAGAAGACTTAGATTCCGGTTGATTCTTTTTCAAATCAAACATCATGATCACAAACAAAAACAAAACCATAATAGCTCCAGCATAGACAATAATATTGACAGCCATCAAAAACTGAGCATTTAAAAGCACATAGTGACCCGAAATACAAAAGAACGTAAAGACCAAATACAAAACACTATGAATGGGATTTTTAGCGAGAACAACCATTAAGGCGCTCAACAAGGTTAACCCAGAAAGAAAATACCAAATATTAGAAATTGCCATATTGTTTTTATTTCCAACCGTCGCGCAAATAGCGTTGGTCCATTTTTTCTACTAATTTATCTTTCCCGTAAATAACCTCATCGCGGCTATTAAAAACAGGCACCATTGTGTCATGACGAAGGAAAATAGCCTCCTTTGGACAGGCCTCTTCACACAATCCGCAAAAGATGCAACGAAGCATATTGACTTCGTAAACTTTGGCATATTTTTCTTCTCTGTATAATTTTTCCTCCCCCGGTTTACGCTCAGCGGCAACCATCGATATCGCCTCTGCTGGGCACGCAACCGCACATAATCCACAAGCTGTGCACCTTTCTGCTCCCTGCTCATCCTTCTTTAAAATATGTTGGCCCCTAAAAATTGGACCCAAATATCGCTTCTGTTCAGGATAACGAATGGTTACTGGTTTTGAGAAAAAGTGCTTAAGCGTTGTTGCCATACCCCCCACAATGGCAGGTAAATACATACGCTCGGCAAGGGTCATTTCACCCTGCTCCATCACTTTAGTTCGATTGCTTAATTTCATATTCCTAAGCTATTTTTTTCTTTACAAATAACTGATCGTGGATTAATAATCCAAGGATCAATAAAACAACTCCGACGATGCCGGCGGTAAACGGCTTGCCAATTAAGATACCAAAAGCTGTCACAACAACATTATACATTGACAATGGAATTAATCCAGCCCAACCCAATCCCATTAACTGGTCATATCGAAAACGAGGCAAAGTCCAACGAACCCACATAAATACAAAAACAAATAAAAGTGCTTTGCCAATGAGCGCTCCCATCCCTACAAATACCGCAATGTTATTCCCAAACTGAGCCGTGACAAAATCAATTCCTGGGTAATCATAGCCACCAAAGTAAAGCGTTGCCATGACAGCTCCTGAAATAAACATATTGATGTATTCAGCAAATAAATAAAAGCCCAACTTCATCGATGAATATTCCGTGTGGTAACCACCAATTAATTCCGTCTCACATTCTGGTAAATCGAAAGGAGTTCTATTACATTCCGCAAATGCACAAATCAAAAAGATGATGAAGCCAAGCGGTTGGTAAAAAATATTCCAATGCCCATTTTGCTGGCCTTCCACAATTGCTTTGGTTGACAAGCTTCCGGTAAACAATAAAATAGCAATGATGGCTAAGCCCATCGCCAGTTCATATGAGATGTTTTGAGATGCCGCACGAATCGCTCCTAACAACGAATACTTGTTGTTGGACGCCCAGCCGCCAATTAAAATCCCATAAACACCCAAAGAAACAATACCAAAAACCCATAAGATTCCAATATTCACATCAATTCCCTGTAGATCGAAAGTTACACCACCGATGGTCACCGTATCCCCAAAAGGCACAACGGCAGAAGTCATCAGAGCCGTTAACATCGACAAACACGGACCCGCGATAAACAACCATTTGTTTGAATTGGCCGGAATAAAATCTTCCTTCATAAACATCTTCACCGCATCAGCCAAAGGTTGCAATATCCCAAAAGGACCTGCGCGATCTGGACCAATACGATCTTGCATGAAAGCCGCAATTTTACGCTCAAAATAAGTGGAATAAGCAGCTATACCCAATGTGATGGCAAATACAATTCCAATAAAAGCGGCCTTAGCAAGAAATAAATCTGATAGTAAATCCATATTATTTTTTAGCTTCTAATTTAATTTGATCCGTCAAAAAACTTCGATCACGATCATCATTGATCAACTTATAATCCCTAGCCGCTTGGCTGATTGGAAAGGCAGGCTGAATTAAGTTTGCCCCATATTTATTTGCTGAAATAACAGAATGACGCGAAATTTGAGTAGGACCATCAATCGTCCATTCAGCTGTTTTCTTGCGATCAAATCGGCAAGTATTGCAGATAAATTCTTTTACCTCACCCCACTGATTTTTACGCCCCGTAACTCGGATCACTTCGTCACCCTTGTACCATAAAGTTACTTGGCCCGAACATTTTTCACAGTCACAATGAGCTTCAACGGGTTTGGAAAACCAAACTCTGCTTTTAAATCGGTATGTTTTGTCAGTCAATGCGCCCACAGGACAAACATCAATGATATTACCTGAAAAATCATTGTCAATCGCCTTGCCAATGTAGGTACTGATTTCTGCATGATCCCCTCGATTCATCACCCCATGCACGCGACCATCTGTAATCTGATCCGCCGTATAGACACAACGGTAACATAAAATACAGCGATTCATGTGCAATTGTATGTTGGGCCCCAGGTCCGTCGGCTCAAACGTATTTCTTTCCTCAGCGGTCCTCGTGTTTGAAACCCCATGTTCAAAAGAAAAATCTTGCAAATGACACTCGCCCGCCTGATCACAAACAGGGCAATCTAAAGGATGATTTAATAACAAAAATTCTACTATACCACGTCTCGTTTCAAGCACCTCTTCGTTGATCGTGTTTTCCACAATCATACCGTCTTGCACTTGGGTTAGACAAGCAGGAACTAATTTAGGCATCGGCCTTGGATCCTTTTCAGAACCCGCCGTCACCTTCACTAAACATCCTCGGCATTTACCACCAGAAGCCTTTAATGGCTCATAATAGCACATGGCCGGAGGTGCAATCTCGGGTCCAATTTGACGGGCCGCCTGCATAATCGTCGTTCCCTGTTCTACCTCTAACGTGATATTATCTATCGTTACTTTCATTTTTACTTATTTTAAACCCATATTATGCCAACGTTCTAAAAAACATTCGGCTGAATATTGCAATGATTTATTTTTCAATTCTAACCTCATTTTGGTTTGAGAACTTACATCTGCCTCAAGCCATTTTATTATTCCATCTCTTGCTTCCTCTTCCTCCAGATATCCCACTAACATGTCAGGGAAATCTTGTAAAAAATCACTGACACCTCCACTTTCTTTAAAACCTAAGATAGGTTTTTCGTGATAGGCCGCCTCCAGCATGACCAACGGAAATGGATCTTCTCTTGAAGATAAAAAAAACATATCCATCGTCTCAAAATAGGGTTTTGAATCCAATTTTTGAGGAACTAAATGCACTTGTTTCCCTTCATCCCAATGTTCCTTTTCAGCCTTTAATTCAGCCGAAAAAATATTATCCCCCACTCCTAACCATATAAAATGCACCTTTGGCATTTTACGAATAACTTGTCGGGCCACCCGAATAAATATATCAGTGCCCTTTCTCCATTCGGCTAACCCACAACCTAAAACGACCAAGGCATCACTCGGAATACCTAAATCTTCCCGCACTTGAACCCTGCGATCTGAACGATTTTTAGGAATTTCAATGATGGGTGGTAATAATAAGGTCCGCTCCTCAGGCACATTAAATTTGTCCACTAACAATCGGTTTACCTGCTTTGAAACGCAAAAAACCAGGCTTGTTTGTTGGGCCAAAAAATGCATATCCTTTTCAGAAGCATACATAGTCAGCGAAAAATCAAGCTCATGCACATAGGCCCCAAAAGGAATTCGCATTCCTTGAAGCTGCTGCAATAAACTTAATGAAGCCACCGTGTTTCCTAAAATCAGACTAAATTTCTCCCGTCTAAATTCTTTCACCATCACCGCCATTTCTGTACGGTTGGGTTCCCGATCTACCCGATCCTCACGTTTGAGAAAAGGTATTTTTTTATAAATCTTTTCAATCTTGTTAGGTCCCTTTCGCCACACCCAAACTTTGGCATATTGTTCATATTGAGGCAAAAGGTCTCCTCCTTTTTCCAACAACAAATAATTCTTTTTACCTCTACCTGCCTCCGCTTTCAACCAATTCAATAACACTATTTGCGCTCCAGCACCATTCGCATCATGACCGACAAACAGAATTTTCGAAGTCATTTGTTTGTTTATTGGGCCCAACTAGCACCTGGTCGCATGTAAACAGCTCCAGGCTGAATTGCTAACTCAGGATGCTCAATGTGCCATTCAAACTCATCTCTAAAATGTCGTATGGCTGCCGCCACGGGCCATGCTGCCGCATCACCTAAAGGACAAATCGTATTTCCTTCTATTTTTTTAGCCACATCGACCAATAAATCAATATCCTCTTTTCTTCCTTTTCCATGCTCAATCCGATAAATCACCTTATCCATCCACCCCGTTCCCTCTCTACACGGTGAACATTGTCCACAAGATTCATGGTGATAAAAACGAGCAAATGTCAAGGTATTATGCACAATGCACGTGGTTTCATCCATGACAATAAAACCTCCAGAACCCAACATCGTTCCCGTGGCAAATCCACCGTCTGATAAGGATTCATACGTCATCAATCTTTTCTCTCCATCGACCGTATTCAAAATCATTTCAGCAGATAAAATAGGGACCGATGAACCACCGGCAACCACAGCTTTCAACTTATGTCCATCCCGAATTCCACCACACCATTCATCCGAATAAATAAAATCTTCCACCGTGATTCCCAACGGAATTTCATAAACACCTGGCTTACGAATATGTCCCGATGCAGAAATCAATTTGGTACCCGTACTTCTTCCCACACCAATCGCCGCATATGCATCACCCCCATGATTTATGATCCAAGAAGTAGCCGCAATAGACTCCACATTATTCACCACCGTAGGGCATTGCCAAACACCTTTTACCGCTGGAAAAGGAGGTTTAATCCGAGGATTACCTCTTTTACCTTCCAATGATTCCAACAATGCCGTCTCTTCCCCACATATATACGCACCACCACCAGGCTGAACATAAAGATCTAAATCATAGCCAGAACCCAAGATATTTTTACCCAAATACCCCTTATCATATGCCTCTTGAATCGCTTTTTCCAAAATGTGAATGACATACATCAACTCACCTCGCACATAGATATAGGAGGTATTTGCCCCCAAGGCAAAACTTGAAACAATCATTCCCTCAATCAAGGTATGCGGAGATTTCCACATCAAATAATGATCCTTAAAGGTTCCAGGCTCAGACTCATCTGCATTACACACTAAATAACGATGAATCCCCTCCGGCTTATCCAAGAAAGACCATTTCATCCCTACCG
>CANKVC010000061.1 GCA_947486835.1 Cytophagaceae bacterium
GATATTATGATAATGACCGATTTAGCCGTTAATGAGGGTTGGGTCGATACAACGCAATTAGCTGTTACAGGCGGATCTTATGCGGGTTATTTAGTTACCTGGATGCTGGGTCACACGAATCGTTTTAAGGTAGCTTGTTCCCAAAGAGGTGTATATGAGTTAAGCACATTTTTTGGCGAGGGAAATGCGTGGCGTTTAAATCCACGATATTTTGGTGGTTATCCTTGGGAGAAAGCGACTCGAGTTATTTTAGATCGAGAGTCGCCAATGACCTATGTTCAAAACATTCGGACTCCATTGATTATTTTTCATGGGGAAAATGATTTGCGAACAGGAGTTATTGGTAGTGAAATGTTGTATAAAAGTTTAAAGATATTGGGTCGTGATGTGGAATATGTCAGACATCCAGATGCTTCTCATGAAATAACAAGGGCAGGAAATAATCGCCAAAGAATCGATCAGATGCTTCGTACCTATGAATTTTTTAGTCGGTATTTGAAGGTCTATTGATTTAGGTTAATAGGCTAAATATGCAAAAAAGGTGAATGTTTCCATTCACCTTTTTATTTGTCGGTTTATTATTTATAGATATGTTTTTTGAATTTAACTAAAGTACCTCCAATCTTCATTTCCTTTTACTTTGAGTAGCGTTTGGTAGATTAAATCTATCACGGCGTTCATGTCGTCTTTGGCAATCATTTCGACCGTGGTGTGCATGTATTTTAAAGGCAAGGAAATCAAAGCTGAAGCGACTCCTTCGGTGGCATACGCAAAAGAATCCGTATCAGTGCCGGTAGACCGGGAAACGGCTTGCCTTTGATATGAAATTTTATTTTCTTCAGCCACGTCAATGATAAAATCACGAACATTATTTTGTACAGCCGGACCATAACAGATGACGGGCCCTTTTCCGCAGGACATATCGCCTTGTGTTTTCTTATTGTACATGGGCGATTGTGTGTCATGGGTCACATCAGTGATAAATGCCAAATCAGGTTTTAATCTCCGGACGATCATTTCCGCACCTCTCAATCCTATTTCTTCTTGCACTGAATTAACAATGTATAAGGTATAGGGTAGTTTGATTTTCTTCTCTTTAATTCGTCTAGCTACTTCTGCAATCATGTAACCACCGATCCGATTGTCTAATGCTCTCCCCACTAAATACTTTTTATTCAGTTCCATTAAGCCGTCTTCGAAAGTAACGACACAGCCTACATGTATGCCCATTTTTTCCACCTCTTTTTTATTGGAGGCGCCACAGTCAATAAAAATATCGGATATACTCGGCGCTTTGTCTTTCGCTAAATCGCGCACGTGTATCGCAGGCCAGCCAAATATACCTTTCACGATTTTATCTTTTGTGTGGATATTCGCCCGCATGGAAGGAGCAATTAAAGCATCTGAGCCACCATTTCTTCGTAGAAATAAATAGCCATTATCATCGATGTAATTGACAAACCATGAAATTTCATCTGCATGTGCTTCTATGACAACCGAATAAGGTTGGCCAGGATTGATGACACCCACTGCAGTGCCATAGGTGTCAATGATTTTATCGTCAATATAAGGTTTAATGTAATCCAACCATATTTTTTGGCCTGACATTTCAAAACCAGTAGGTGAGGCGTTATTTAAATAATTATATAAGAATTCGTTCGCTTTGTTAGACATTGTGTGTATTTTTTTTGCAAGTTACTAAGCCTTGTTTATAATTAATTTTTAATAAAATAATATTTTTAAGTTTTTTTGAATTATTAAAAATTTATTTTTGCTGATATAATCTATAAAGATTGTATTTTTGATTGTATGAAAGGTTTGAGTGATATAAATTTTATTGAATGAAAAAAATAGCTGTCTTTACATCTGGAGGTGACGCTCCGGGAATGAATGCTTGCATACGCGCTATTGTTCGTGGTGCTGCTTATCATAATGTTGAGGTTTTTGGCATCGTTAGAGGGTATAATGGAATGATAAAAGGGGATATTATTCCTTTAAATTCACAATCCGTCAGTAATATAATTCAAAGAGGTGGGACGATCTTAAAATCAGCTCGTTCAAAAGAATTCATGACCTCAGAAGGGCGTCAAAAAGCGTACGATCAGTTGAAAGAAAAAGGGATAGAAGGCTTAGTGGCGATCGGTGGAAATGGTACTTTTACCGGTGCAGAAATTTTCTATAATGAATTCAAAATTCCTACCGTAGGTGCTCCAGGTACCATCGATAACGATTTGTATGGAACGGATTATACGATTGGGTATGATACCGCTGTAAACACTGCTTTAGATGCGATAGATAAGATTCGCGATACCGCTGATTCGCATGACCGAGTATTTTTCATTGAAGTTATGGGTCGGGATTCTGGATACATCGCGATTGAATGTGGTATAGCAGGAGGAGCGGAAGCCGTTATGATTCCTGAAAATTTAACACCTGTTAGTGATATTATAGGCATTTTGCAAAAAGGTTTTGCTAAGGCAAAGTCTTCTTCCATTGTTGTGGTAGCTGAAGGTGACGAAGAAGGAAATGCGCAGATAATTGCCAAAAAAATTAAAGAAGGTATGAGTGCAGAGTTGGATATCCGAGTAACCACTTTAGGCCATATTCAGCGTGGGGGAATTCCAACAGCTTCTGATCGAATATTAGCGAGTCGATTAGGTTTAGGGGCATTAGAAGGATTATTAAGAGGAGAGAAGAATGTCATGGCCGGCGTAGTGAATAACCAATTAGTATATACTCCATTCCACGATACCATTACAAAAAAGAAACCTGTTTCTGAAGATTTAATTCGAATGGTAGAAATCTTATCTACTTAGCAATAACCCATTATCATGTAAATGATTAAGCCACTAATCTCACGGATTAGTTGGGATGTTCTGGAAAGATTTTGATCTGATGGAGTCAATAAATCGAGTAAACCAGATTCATTTTTGCTTCCTTTTTTGTCGACCGGATAGGCTTTAACCTTAAATCCAACTTTTTCAAAACAACGAATAGATCTGGGCATATGCATCGCTGATGTAATTAAAAGGACTTCTTCGCTCTTGATATAGTTTTTAAGTTTTTGGGCAGAATACAATGCATTTTCTCTCGTATTTCGGGCTTTTGTTTCCATGTATATATCTTTTGGATTCACTCCCATAGAAATCATTAATTGCCTAACGTCACTGGTCTCATGCCCTTTATCGACCTTAATTTTTCCAATACTGGTGTTGCCCCCTGTAATTAATATCTTTTTTATTTTTCCTGCTTTATATAATAATATAGGTTGAATAAAACGATCAGCCGTTTCTCCTACATTTATTTTGTCTGATTGATCCTCGTCACCAGGTCTTATCATGCCACCCCCTAAAACGATACCCCAAGTGTAATTCTCGCTTTGCAATAATGAAATAGTCGGTTGTTCATAAAAAACATACAATCGGTTCACAAACCAAGGGTTACTAAAAAGGGTTAAAATTACTAGAACTGATAAGAGTGAGCGTTTCCTTGATTTTTGACTTTTGGTTAGGGATGAAATAAGCAGTAAAATAAATATCCAACAAATTGGCAAAAGAATAAAATCTATAATTTTAGATAGCGCAAAAAACATCGTAATTTTATTTTCGTTTATTTGTAAAATTATTCTAATTCCATGAAAATATTTTTTGTTTATACGTTTATTTTCTTTTCTTTTTTCTCTGCCTTCGCGCAAACCAAAGTAAGTAGTCCTAAAGGCTATTTAATCAAAGGTAAAATTGTCGGGGTTAAGAATACGGACGTTTATTTAGCGCATTATTTTGGTTCGACCCAACAAGTAGTAAAGGATACGGCTAAGGCGGATGGGGACGGTAATTTCATATTTAAGGGTAAAACAGAATTACCAAAAGGGCTTTATTTGATCACATTTGATCAGTCAAAATATTTAGACTTCATTATGGGAAGCACGAATTTTTCATTTGAGACTGATACGCTGGATTTGATCAATAAAATGAAAATTGTAGGTAGCGACGAAAACCTAGCTTTTTATTCTTTTCAAAAAGAAATGGTGAGTCTGTATGAAAAATTAAGATCTGTTCCCCAAAATGATCCTCGGTTTGCTGCGATTCGAAAATCTATTTTGGATTACCAACAAGCTTGGATGCTTAAGAATAAAAATTTATTTGCCTCTAAATTGATTAAGGCAACTTTTGAGCCTGATATGCCAGCATTTTCAAAGCCCGTTAAAAATGCAAAAGATAGTGCCGATTTGTTCCAGTTTCAATATCGATATTACAAAAAACATTTTTTTGATAACGTAGATTTAAACGACGAAAAGTTCATTCGTACTCCATTTTTACAAAAGAAATTGGAGAAATTCTTTACGGATTTAGTGGTACAAGAATCAGATTCAATCACGAAAGAGGCTGATATTATTTTGGCTAAAATAAAAAATGAAGATGTACGTAAATATGTCATTTATAAAATATCAAGTACCTATGAAAATCATAATGTAATAGGGACAGATGCTGCTTTTGTGCACATGTCTGAAAAGTATTACATCAATGAACCTAAGCTTTGGGATACATCTACGGTCAGACGAATTAAGGAGAGAGTTAAAACCCTAAAGCCCCTTTTAATTGGCAAGAAAATTCCTGAAATGTATTTGACTGACCCTACTGGTAAACTATTGACGTTATCGACATCTCCTGGTAATTACACTATTTTATTTATCTATGATCCTGAATGTAGTCATTGTAAAGAAGAAGCACCAAAATTAGTAGCACTTAATGATTATTTAAAAACTAAAAGTGCGATTGTGTTTGCCGTTTCAATCCTTAGAGAAAAAGAACAATGGAAAAAATTTATTGCCGAATTTAAAATTCAAAATTGGTATAATGGGGTTGATGTTCATGTAAATTCAAAAACAGGGAAAGAGGAATATTATACAGATTTTAAAAATACGTTTGATATTTATTCCACCCCAGTTGTTTATGTGTTGGATCGAAATAAAAAGATTATTGGCAAACGAATTCCTATAGAAAGCTTAAAAGATTTCATTGAATTTCATGAAAATAAAATAAGCGGAAAAATTAAATAATTTGCTTGATCAAATTAATTAATGGTTGCTCTACTGAAATCAAATGGGTTTTTATTCCCTTTTGGGTTAGTTTTGAGATAAGGTTTTCGAATTTAAGATCATGCATTTTTTGCAATGTCTCATTAAATTGATCTACATGGATGGATAATATTTCATCTGTCTCCTTGTCCTCAATATTCATATAGTTGCTGTAGGAGTTCGGGCTCGTAATCTCCGAAGGATCCAATATATATAGAATTTCTACTTCATTTTTTAAAGCTTTGATCTCTAGCATGGATTGAATGAATGTCGAATTTTCGACTTCTGTGAACATGAGATCAGAGATAAAATAGATTTTCTTCTTGGTGCCTAATGATTCAATTCTATCTTTTATTAAGTCTGGAAAACCGGTCTTTTTTTTGATTGAATATTCGTTTATTATATTTTCTAAAGCTTGATAGATGTATTTTAAATGAGCTAAACTATGCCCTAGTTTACTTTCAAAGGTAAGGTCATCTGACATAAATATGACCCCAAATGAATCTTTTTGTTTTTGTAGAATAGTGGATAAAGTGGCTACAATTTGAACTGCTTTATTTATTTTTTCATTGGAATCTATTGGGAAATACATGGAAGATGAAATATCTAAAATAAAATAGACTTTAATGTTGGTTTCATCTTGGTATGTTTTTGTATATAATTTATCCGTTTTTCCGAATAATTTCCAATCAATGTTTCTGGGGTTTTCACCTTGCTCATATGATTTAAATTCTTTGAATTCAGATGAAAATCCATGTAGAATACTCTTGTGCTTACCATGAAATAGTCCTTCTAATGCTTCTTTGGATAAGATTTCTAAGGACTTATACTCACTTTTTTTTAGGAGTCTTTCGATCATTTTTTACTATTTTTTTGGGAATTAAAGGCTTCGCTAGCTTTTTCTTAGGTTTGATTTTTTTATGAATTGTTTTCTTTATCGGAGCTTTTTTCTTGCTCTTTATTTTCTTTCTTTTTCGTTTTTTGAGGTATTTTTTGTGTTTGATATTTCGTTTTAAACGGTATTTTTTTTTGTATTTTAAACGGGTCTTTTGATAATATTTTCGATTGAATTTCGGATTGGTCGCCAAAGATAGATGTTGGTAAGGTATCAGCATTTGTTCGCCTTCAAAACCAACTATTTTAACTTTCACCTTCACTAATCCAATTTTATTTAATTTCAGTTTTTGGGCGCCAGCATCTGTTAGGTCTATTATTCGACCTCTTTTATAGGGTCCTCGGTCATTTATTCGTACAATGATTGATTTTCTATTGGCCAGGTTTGTTACTTCAACTAACGTGTTAAATGGATATGTTTTGTGTGCGGCGGTGAGTTTTGTTTTATTTAATTTTTCTTTGTTGGCAGTTTGTCTCCCATAAAATTTCTCAGAATAAAATGATGCAATTCCATATCTTTCGTCTCCCAAATCTTGGGAGAAACACGTGCCCATTGAGAGGCAAAAAACAACGAATGAACAGAATAATACTTTTCCCATGAATGGATTTTATTACACCTTAAAGATTCATTTTAATTTCAAGAATTAAAAATCCTATTTTAAATAAGCGCCAATTGTCGCTTGATTACAAGATTAAAATTTTAAAATATTTTTGAGTCAATAAAATTAATAGTAGATTTACGATATTATAAACCAAAATTTATTTAAAGTGGAAGAAAGAGATAGAGAAGAATTGTTTTCTAAACGCATTAGAGCAGGTAAAAGGACTTATTTTTTTGATGTTAAGTCTACCCGTTCTTTAGATTATTACATTACAATTACTGAAAGTAGACGCCATCAAAAAGAGGATGGATTCGTTTATGAAAAGCATAAAATGTTTTTATACAAGGAGGACTTTGATAAGTTTGCTGAAGGTTTAAAAGAAGCCATAGATCATGTTAAAACTGAATTAATGCCTGAAGTTGATTTTAATCAATTCAATAAGGAGGATGAGGAATTTGGTAATACAGATCTTAAATGGGAATAAATAATATTTAATAATCAAAAGCCTCTGTGAAAGCAGGGGCTTTTTGATTTTTAGCCGTATTTTTGCAATTGAAATATAAAATTTTATGGGATTAACGTGTGGAATTGTAGGACTGCCCAATGTAGGTAAGTCCACTTTATTTAGTGCTATTTCTTCAAATAAAGCCGAAGCGGCTAATTATCCATTTTGTACGATTGAGCCCAATGTGGGAATTGTAACGGTACCAGATGAGCGTTTGAACATATTGGCAGAGTTTGTAAAACCTAACCGTATTTTGCCAACGGTCATCGAGTTTACCGATATCGCAGGTTTGGTGAAGGGAGCTTCACAAGGAGCTGGTTTAGGCAATAAATTTTTGGCTAATATTCGTGAGGTGGATGCCATTATTCATGTTGTGCGGTGCTTTGAAGATGATAATATTATCCATGTGGAAGGAAGAGTTAATCCAGTTTCGGATAAGGAAATTATTGACATGGAACTCCAACTTAAAGATTTGGAATCTGTAGATAAAAAAATAAGCAAAATTGAGCGTGCCGCCAAAGCAGGAGACGCTAAAGCGAAACAAGAATTAACTGCATTGCTTTTATTTAAATCTACTTTAGAAGCAGGTAAATCAGCTAGGACTGTAGATATGGATGCCGATTTACGCGAAACTTCAATTGGTGATTTATGTTTGTTGACGGATAAGCCTGTTATTTATGTTGCCAATGTAGACGAAAATTCTTTGTCGACCGGCGGAAATATCTTTGTAGACCAATTAAAATCAAGTGTTTCGGCTGAAAATGCAGAGGTAATCATTGTCTGTGCAGCGATCGAAGCACAAATAGCTGAAATAGAAGACTTAGATGAAAGAGCTATGTTTCTTAGTGAATATGGTCTTGAAGAATCGGGTTTAAGTAAATTGATTAAGAGTTCATATTCTTTGCTTAATCTGATTACCTACTTTACTGCCGGAGTTCAAGAAGTTAGAGCTTGGACGATCCAAAAAGGTTGGAAAGCTCCTCAAGCAGCTGGAGTCATTCATACTGATTTCGAGCGTGGTTTCATCCGGGCTGAGGTTATAAAAATGGCAGATTATCAAGCCTATAAAAGTGAGGCTGCTTGTAAAGAAGCTGGAAAATTAAATGTGGAGGGAAAAGATTATGTGGTACATGATGGTGATATCATGCATTTTAGATTCAACGTTTAATTTGGAAAATGTATTTTTTGATAGCCTATTAATGCGTCAAATCGTTCTCCTGGTTTCCTAAAATAAACTAAAACCTCGTAATAATTTTCAGTTTCAGCGTGATTTCCCTCTAAGTTACTGTTTAGGGGATTATTGCTACTGAATTGATAATTATAAATTCCTTGTTTCAATAATATTTTTCCTAGATAAGCACCTTTAGCTTCATCATATTGGAGTAGGTTTGATTGGGTTAATTCATACGAATTGAACGTTCCAGTGACATATATTTTTTCATCCTCAAATTTCCTGGATTTCAAAATAAAGGTACACCAAATATAATCGGCTTGTAAAGGGCTATTCGGGTTTTCGTAGTTGGCGATAACATAAGCCCCATTGAAATCGGGTCTTTGAACATAAGAATAATTTCCTTGAGGCTGTTCTGGAATAATTGAAATTTCTGAATATCGATCCAATGCGTTGATTTGACCCACGAAATTTAATCTTTGTTGCGTACTTCTTAAGTCTATTAACCTGAATTCATTGCCCCCAGGTATCGCATTTTCTTGATTATAGAATTGATAGGTCAATTTACGATCAATAGCTTGAACCATGGGTTTTGGCATATTAGGCACAACGTTTTTCGATTGATTGTTTTTACGGACTTCAATTTTCAAATTTTCATCTGAGTTAATTAAATAGTTAGCAGGATACCCTAAGGTTAAATCTATAAATTGATGCGTCGAGCGCAAATAGTTCGATTTAGCAAAACTTATTTTGGAGCCAACATTGATTTCATTTTGATAAATCGAAAAACGCTTAGTTAATACGGTGTCACGTTTGTTTCTATTCGCATAGATCATGGCAATGTAATTACCACTTACTTTTACTTTGGGCAATGAAATTTTAAATTGTTTATATGGTATTTTGGTACCCATGGAAGTTTCAGGATAGCGGATGGGGATATCATTAAAATCAGCTAAATATTCTATTTCGTTTAAAGGAGAAGGTTTCCAATCAGATTGACAATGGACAATTCTTAAGAAATAATTAGTATTGACTAAGTTTAAATCATCAAAAAACAAGTGGATATTCCCTTGTCTGTCGATATCTAAGCACAAATTATCAACAATCAATTCGTTAGTGGTATTTTGACTCAGATATACGGTCTTAATTTGCTCTTTATTTATCTTGTTGGGTATTTGAGCATGACCCTCGTGGCTTATATTGAGTATGAATAGAAATAGCCATGAAATTACTAGGCCTTTTATTTTCATTGGATTAATTGATTAACAATTCCCACTCGTTGGTTATTTTCAACAATTCTTCTTTTTTCTCATTAATTTGTAGCTCTAGTGGGGGCAATTCATTGAATTTTCCTTCTTGGGCTAAATCAGCCATGGTATTTTCCAGTTCAGCAATAGATACTTCTAAATCCATAATTTTTAATTCAAGCTTTTCGATTAATTTCTCTTGACTAGGGTTGCTCGATGTACTTTTAGGTGAATGGGGAGCTAATTCTGGTTTTGGTTTTTCGCTCGATTTTTTAGGTGCACTTGCATCTAAATTACCTCTGCTAGCTTGCCAAACCTCATATTCATCAAAAGAGCCCGGGTATTCTTTTATTTCATAATCTTCAATATACCATATTTTATTGGCGATATTGGTGACAAAATACCGATCGTGTGATACGACTACATAAGTACCTTCATATTGCTGCAATGCTTGAATTAAAATATTAACCGATTGCATGTCAAGGTGGTTGGTAGGCTCATCCAGCAATAAAAAATTGGCTTGAGATATTAATACTTTGGCTAATGCCACACGAGATTTTTCCCCTCCAGAAAGTACTTTGATTTTTTTGAATACTTCTTCGCCTGAAAACAAAAAGCATCCTAATACACTTCTTAATTCCATTTCAGTTTTAGCCGTACCCGTTGCTTTCAACTCCTCCAATAAATTATTTTCTACCTGCAAACTTTCTAATTGATGCTGCGCAAAAAATGATTCAATTACATTATGTCCGGTTCTGCGTTCGCCTACAATTTTTTCAGTTCCAGAAATAATTCTTAATAAGGTTGATTTTCCTTTTCCATTGGCGCCAATGAGTGCGATTTTATCACCGCGATTGATCGTAGCAGAGGTGTTTTTCAGGATTACTTTTTCACCAAAAGCCTTGGAAATATGTTCTAAAAACAGAATGAATCTTCCTGGTTGGGTACCGAAATTAAATTTGAAATTAACTTTTGCTTTTTCATCAATTACTTCATCGACAACATCTAAACGATCTAATGCCTTTACTCTAGATTGTACTTGGCGTGCCTTACTAGCTTTGGCTTTAAATCGTTCTATAAATCGCTCTGTTTGCCTTATTTGAGATTGTTGGTTTTCATAAGCACCTTTTTGAATTTCATTTCTTAAGGCTTTTTCTTCTTCGTAAAATGAAAAATTGCCTGGATATAAGGTTATTTTAGCGTTAGATACTTCGGCTATATTATCGACTGTACGATCTAAAAAATAACGATCATGGGAAACGACTACGACTGAGCCTTCATAATCATGAATGTATTTTTCAACCCATTCAATGGATGGAAGATCAAGGTGGTTGGTTGGTTCATCTAAAAGCAACAATGCCGGTTTTTGCAATAGTAATTTGGCCAACATAACACGCATTCGCCAACCTCCTGAAAATAAACGCAATGGCTTATTTAAATCATCAGTGGTAAAACCAAGTCCTTCTAAAATTTCTTCAGATTTTGATTGAATGGTGTAACCGTCTAATCGTTCAAATTCTTCTTGAAGCTTAGATAATAAATCTACATCCTTGTCCTCATAATTTGTTTCCATTTTATGAAGGACGGCGTCTATCTGTATTTGTAGTTCCAAGGCTCTCTCAAATGCTTGCATTGCGACGTGAAGAATGCTGTCGTCCGTTTGATAGGAGAGGAGATCCTGATTTAAAAAACCAATGGTACACTCACCTGATTTTGAAATATTTCCACCATCGGGGCTATATTCACCAGATATTAATCGAAGTAAAGTTGATTTACCCGTACCATTTGCCCCTATTAGGCCAATTTTTGTTTTGGGTTTGATGTGTAAATTGGCTCCATCATAGAGGGCCCGACTACCGAAATAGAAACTTAAATTAGATATAGATAACATGTTACAAAGATAACCGATTATCTTCAATAGCTAAAGTCGGTTCCTCGCATTTTGTCCTCCGAGGTGTGTGCATTTCATAATTTTCTCCAAACCTTCATATTTTATCGGATTTTTGTGATATCCCATGGTTTTGGAAAGACTCATGGTTCGATTATTATCACCCATCGATAATTCGATATCTTCCATCGTCATTTGACTTGGGTGCTCATATCCGCAGGCATGTGAAATTTCTGCTATTTCTTTGACCAATGACCTATGGTAATTGTAAAATCGCTCACTTTTTAATTGTGGATCAATACCTGCTTGTAACCATTTATTTGATGTAGCTACACCTGATGGACAATGATTCGTATGGCATTTTTGAGCTTGAATACATTCAATGGACATCATGGCTTCTCTAG
>CANKVC010000062.1 GCA_947486835.1 Cytophagaceae bacterium
CTCAAGGCCGTCTGCATTGATGTCTAAGAATAAAATATCATTTACAGGAGCCCACTGAGCTTCTTGTGGAAGAGCTACCCAGGTAAATTTGAAATTGCCTTGATTGATTAAAACCAAACTTTGAGCATTTGCTGCTTTCCTAATCATCGAATTTTTAATGTCACTTTCTGTTAAAATATCCGAGATCTTGGCATTTGAAAAAGCGGAGAATGTTTGGAATTTTTTTCGAAGTGAAGGGAGTTGTCGGCGTAAATCATCAAAAGCATGAACCGGATATTCTACTTCGCCCCAATAATTACTTGATATGGCATCCCAAATTGAATTAGTATCAAAATCTCCTCCATAAACCTTGAACGGCTTTTCTTGTGAAACTTTGACTGAGATATTGGTTCCTAGATTTCCTAAAATCAAATCTAAATCTCCATCTTTGTCTATATCATGGGCTTTAACGCATCGCCAAAAACCCGAGGTTTTTTTTCCAAAATCACTTTTTTGAAGTTTCCCTCTTACGTTTTTAAAGATTGAAATTTCCATTAATTCCCCTACAATTACGAGGTCTTCCCATGTATCATTATCTAAATCAACCCAGATTGCATCTGTAACCATTCCAATTTCTCGTAATTCAGGGCAAATAGTAGCCGTGTTATCAACGAAGCGACCATTTGTGCCTGTAAACAATCTGCTAATGCCAGGTTTAGGGTATTGGGTAGGAATAGCCCGACCACCTCTAAATAAATCTTGATCTCCATCTTTGTCAAAGTCGGTAATTGCCACCACCGAACCTGTATTTCTGATTTCAGGGAGTGTTAATGACAATTTAAAATTACCCTTTCCATCGTTTGTATAAAGCCTATCTTGATAAAACGCTGATCCGTCAAAATATTCATTCGAACCACTGACAATGTATAGGTCAAGATCTTTATCGTTATCAAAATCAAATAATTGTACATCTGTATCTTCTTCCTCTTTGGATTTCACAGAATTGAGAAGTGGTTTTTTCTCAAATTCTCCATTGGGCTTTTGAATAAAAAATACGCCACTTTGTTTGTAGGCCCCGCCCACAAAAAAGTCTTCTAATCCATCCCCGTTGACGTCGCCTTTTGTCAGTTTTGGTCCCTCCTGAGAAAATTTGTGAGGCAATAAGGGTTCAGTAGAAAAATCTGTAAATGGAATATCGTCGTGTTTGAAACTATTTTTTAAGAAAAGTTCTGAGAATAAAAATTCATTTTTAAATGGAATTCCAAATGCCTCCTGAGCCTCAGAAAGGTTAATTGTCAACTCTTGATTTATTTTAGGGTTCTTTACAGAAATTTTCTTGCTGCCTAATTTAACAATGACAGAGTCGATTTTGCTGGCCTGCCCTAATCCAAAATGCAGTATATTGGAGCTTGATGATTGAAAACCTCTTGTGCTATTTTGGTATAAAACTTGAGTAGTGTGGTTGCTATAAAGTTCAACTCTTGCGCCAACCGCGAGTGAATTTTGGTCTAAACCATTGATTTTTACAGACAAATAGTTATTCGTTGATTGATTTTGATAAATATAAGCCAACTGATTAATATTGTTCACGACTATATCAAGGTCGCCGTCATTATCTAAATCGGCGTATGCAGCTCCATTAGATAATGAGGGTTCATTTTCAAGCCAAAAATTGCTCACATTTTCAAACGTATTGTCACCATTATTTTTATAGAAAACATTTTTTTTCAACATTGAAGGCATTTTTTTCGCATTTTCCTTCATGTAACTTTTAACATTTTGGCCTTGATTTTTTTCAGCAAAAGCGATGTTCCCCGTAATAAAATCTAAATCCGTAATTTCTCTCAAGTAGCCGTTGCTAATGAATATATCTTTTTTTCCATCATTGTCGAAATCGGCAATGAGCGGTGACCAGCTCCAATCCGTATGGTGAATATCTGCAAATTGACCAATTTCTGAAAATCGAGGAATATTAGTAGTGGAATTATTTACTCCATAAGTTCCTTGATTAAGAAAAAGCATATTTCTCATAAATTGTGGATGGAAACCTAAGGATTTACTTTTTTCAAAATAATAATTATTGGATGGATTGGCCATTTTTTTGAGTTCCGAATAATCGGAGGGCATCATATCAACGGTTAATAGATCAATCAAACCATCGTTATTGATATCGGCAGCATCTGAACCCATTGTGAATTGTCCGTGATGGGCCATGGATTGATTGGCTGTTTGCGAAAAGGTTCCATTTTTATTATTGAGATATAAAAGGTCATTGGCTAAAAAATCATTCCCTACAAAAATATCTTCCCATCCGTCGTTATTAAAATCAGCAATGGACAAGCCCAAACTCATTCCCTGATGAAAAATTCCAGCTTGCTTTGAAATGTCCTTAAAGGTATTATTTCCAAGATTTTCATAAAGTTTATCCCCCGAAACCATATGGTCATAGTCCGATATTTCCTTCAATTCCATTGGATTTTTTGTACTGTTTTCACTCGTTATAATAAAAACATCAAGATCGTTGTCACGATCAAAATCAAAAAATGCTGCTTGAGTCGAAAAACTTGTATCGGCAAGATTATATGACTTAGCCTGTTCTAAAAATTGATTATTCCCTTGATTAATGTATAATTGGTTTTCTCTGGATTTTGCCCCATGAACTCCGGATTTACATACATATATATCCAGCTTTCCGTCAGCATTCACGTCAGTCATCGTTACGCCAGTACTCCAGCCACCTTGTTTAATATGGGCAGATTGAGTTATATCCTCAAACTTTATTTGACCATTTTTTTCAGTTTTATTTAGGAATAACTTATCGCCTGTTTGATTTCCAGAAAAATAAAGGTCAGGTAAACCATCGCTATTTATATCGCCCACAGCCACGCCTCCACCATTGTAGACATATGAAAATTCGGTAAAATTCTCCTTCTCATTTTCTGCAATTTTATTTATGAAATTTAGGCCTGATTCAGATGCTGGAATTTTAATAAATAGATGTTTTTTTTTCTCGCATGAGGCAAGAAATAAAACAATAAGTAACCAAGTAAATTGAAATTTCATTTTTAACATATTTGTCTCTTTCTAGGAAAAGGGGAGCCACAATTGAAAATAAATTGCATTTGGGGCTTGCTTATATCTGGTTTTGCTAAGAGTGTTGTATCATGTATCCATGAGGTTTTAACGGACTCGTTTATTTTATCATTCAATGGTTTTGCCTATAATTTCCAATACATTCACTTATTGTCAGGGGTCGATTGTAAAATCGAAATGCCTTCACACTATTTTTTGCACTTAAATCACCGCCATTTGCTAAGTCACCTATCTTTATCTTATTCGTACCTATCGCATTCATTGTATTTTCTAATTGGCCCCATCCGAATACCCGTTCTTTGCCTCCGTCGTTGAACTTACCATTGATTACATAACTGATAACTTTTGAACGATAATCTACAATAAGAGAAATTTCGGTTGACCCAAATAATTTAACCACCCCAGTATCCGATGTCCATGATGAAGTTTTAACCCCATCAGTCATCGTAAATTTAACGGCGTTGTTTGCAGACATTTCAAGCCAAAAACCTTTACCTGCATCCCTGTTTTCAAAGATCACTTCCCCTTCTTTCAGCTTTTTTATGTTAGCAACTAAATTGACAGTGAAACCTTCCCCTTTCGAAGGCTCCTGAATGGAGAGGAGTTTAAATTCCTTGTTTATCAAATTATCTCCCGTTACATTTAAAGCAATCCCTTTGGTTGATATCTCACGTATATTAAACTGATTCCATAAGCGATTGAAAAAAGTAGAATCAATCTCGTGACTCAAAGCTTGCACTTTGTTTGTCTCGGTAATCCAATACCTCCCGTCTTGTTCGATAAGGTCAGGATAGCTCATTCTTTCCTTTAATAGGTCGGGCGTATAAAATAAAATTTCTGGTTGGCTCCATATAATTTTTCCATTCTTCTCGATCCCGCCACTTATCCAAGCAGGATTGCGATTCTCATAAGTAGTACCGCCATTTACATGATGCCAAAAAAGGTATTTCCCATTTTTTGTTTTGAAAATGCGTGGACAGGCCCTTGGGTGCTTAATGAGCTCTCCTGTATAATAGGTGGGAATTTGTGGTGTAGTCCATGTTTTCCCTCCATCATAAGAATATGATTCAGCAGGGTGTCCCATCCCAGTGCGATACATGCAGTATAAGGTCCCATTGCTAAGCTCCACGATATTTTGCTCTTCTTGTACTGAACCAAAATCAGGGTTACGTAAACCTTGATCCCCTTCTGGCAAGTTATTCCAATGAAGTTTTTCAGGGTCACGTTCACTATTGATATTGTCACATCGCATAAACCAACCTTCCCCTTCCTCTTGCAAATATTTCCCTAGTTTGGTAAAGGCTAGCATCATTCCTTTTTGACCTACTTGAATTGGTTTCCCAATTCCCCATAGAATTTGCACCTTGCCAGCCCAATCATTTTTACGGTCGACCAACGTAGTTCTTATGGGTAATCGATACCGTTTAGACCAAGTTGCACCCTGGTCATCCGAATATTTGAAACAATACCAACCAAGCATATCTTCTCTGATATGGTCAATAGAATTCAACCTATGTATTTTATCCCCATTGTAATTATAGAATACATAGACACGACCAAAATGGGTCTTATAGGGCATTGCCCATGATGCTGATTCTGCCGATGGCTCTTCAATAGAAACAGGCTTTGACCAAGTATTTCCTTTGTCATGGGAGACGGAGGAAACGATATGTTGTCCTCCAGAACCTTCTGCTCCTGCTCCAGTTGTGAACACACATAGCCACTCCTTCGTATTTAAAACCACTACATAGGGTTGATCAATATACCCGTTCCGATAAATTGATTTTCCATTCAATCGTTCACGAAAGTCGTAGAATTTGGATTGAGAGAAGGTATAAGACCCGATCATCAAAAAGCAATACAGTAGAATAAGTCTTTTCATCTAGTTTTCATGCTGATTTGAATGTAGCATTAACTTTATTATAAATAAAACAAATCACATTTTTAATTCAAGCAACATGTAAAAGCGCATCAAGGATTGATTTTCAGTTGCCTGAATTGATTCATCCAATTTTCTTACTTGGAGGAATCAGGTTAGGGTTGGATCGGATTTTATATATGCCTTAAAATCAAATGTCGGCTCAAACCAATTAAGTTTTAGAGCCGACATTCAAATTTTATCACCATCAATAATTTGAAGGTTATTTAGGGTACTGCGTCAGATTTGGCATTACACCCAATTCAGCTTGGGGTACAGGGAAAAATTCATTTCTACCTTTGACAAAACCTTTTGATTTCAATACGGTTTCTGCAATTCCCCACCGTGCCAAGTCAAAGAAACGATGTCCCTCAAACATAAGCTCTAAGCGTCTTTCTTGACGAATAATTGTCCGCAATGCTGTTTGATTAGTTTCCGTTATAGCCGGCATTTTCGCTCTTTCTCTAACTTGATTAAGTGGAACCAGGGCTTCAGAACCTTTGCCTACTTCGTTTAACGCTTCAGCTTGATTAAGTAAAACTTCAGCATATCGAATGATATGATTATTTACATCAAAAGAATTAGCATTATTCATATCCTTACCTTCAGGTAAAAATTTACGAACGTTGGCATTGTTGAAATGTGTAGGACGCATAGGTGCACTAGGGAAGGGTTTTGGCCCCTTGCCATCTACATCGATAGAATCGGCAGGTACTGCGCCAACCACTAAAATAGACTTTCTGCGTTGATCACCCTTTGGAAATATAGTGACCGTTTCTTTACTTGGTGTGTACCAGTTTGCCCAACCTATAACAGGGCTCCACATGGCAGCAATTGAGTTTTTACTATCTGCTGCAAAATATGAGGGAGCAAATGTAACCGCTTGAAACTCCATTAAAGATTCTACGCTATTTTCATTTTTTCCGTTGAACAAGGAAATAAAATCGGGAACCAATCTGTATCTACCTAAATCAACAACTTGTTTTGATGCATCGGCAGCTTGTTGCCATTTATTTTGGTATAAATACACACGTCCCAAAATACCTAATGCAGCACCTTTTGTTACCCGACCTACTGGATTACTATTAGCAACAGGCAAGTTCGGTATAGCCGCATTTAGGTCCGCTTCTATTTGTTTGTATACATCTGCTATCGGCGTACGTGCTAGTTTACGGTACTCACTTTGTGTCAAAACTTTATTCACTAAAGGCACGTCTCCAAAAGTAATAACCAAATTCCAATAATAAAGGGCTCGTAAAAAAGTTGCTTCGGCTAAATACTGTTTTTTCAAGTTTTCATCCATGACAATTGTCGGTACCTTTTGTAAGTATGTATTAGCTCTAAAAATACCCGCATAACAATCATACCAACGAGACCAAATAAATATATTCTCCGGCAACCAACGGTAATCACTAACGGCTTTGAATTGGAATCCATAGTCACCATTATCACCTGTTTGCTCTTCAATATTATCAGATGAACATTCGCCTAAAACGACAAATGATTCTCGATAAACCCCTTTTCTACTGATGGGATCATACACACCAGTTAAAGCTTGCTCTGCATCTTTGACAGTTTTATAAAAATTATCTTCAACGATGCCATTGGTAAATTCTTTGGTTACAAACTCTTCGTTGCAACTAGCAAGAGAAAAAATACCGATTAAAAAAATAAAATATTTAATATTTTTCATATTCATATTATTTTAGGAAATAATTAATTTAAAAAGCACATTTGAGGCCTACTGTTAATGTACGTGGCTGTGGATATAAATCTTGATAAATACCAGCTATCGCACTGTTGTTATCATCAAGGCCAACTTCAGGGTCAATGCCCTTAAATTTGGTGAGCACAAATGCATTTTGAACTGCTACATAGAGTTGTAAATTCTGAACCGCTTTTACAGGCAACGTGTAGCCAAGTTGGATATTTTTAAGCCGTATAAAAGATCCATCCTCTACGTAATGTGACGCTAATCGTGTATTTGAATTTGGATCTGTTACAATTGGGCGAGGTATCGAGTTGCTAGTACCTTCACCTTTCCACGCATTAACAACAGTTGAAGACTTACTAAATGCTCTACCTGATGATTCTAATATAGATCGTGCTATATTGAATATATCATTGCCCTGTACACCAAAGAATTGATAACTTAGTTCGAATTTTTTATAGCTGAAATTACCCCCAAAACCAAATGTAAACTTTGGCGTAGGATTACCAATGATTGTTTTATCAGCGTCATTAATTCGACCATCTCCATTCAAATCTTTATATTTAAAATCACCTGGCGCTGTTCCCGCTACTTGATAGAAAGATGCTGGATTGCCGTCAATGGCATTGGCAGCATCTACTTCAGCTTTTGTTTGAAATATGCCTTCAGATACTAATCCAAAAAACACACCGAGAGGTTGACCAACTCTAATCAAAGTTGAACCGCCTGAACCAGAATAAACAAATGGGAAAATAGCACCTCTATCACCTAATGAAACCACTTTATTGTCAAAGGTGGTCAAGTTGGCATTTACATTGTATTGAAAATCGCCAGTTGATTTACGATAATCTAATGAAAATTCTAGCCCTTTGTTATTAAATTCACCTGTATTAGCCGTTATGGTTCTCAAACCCGATACACCCGGCAAATCAAGCGTAAGTAACATATCTGTACGGGTACGGTCGAAATATTCAGCTGAGAAATTCAAAGCACCGTTAAATAAACTTGCTTCTAAACCTCCATTGAACTCGGTAACTGTTTCCCATTTTACATCCGGATTTGCCAAATCGCCCAATGCCGCTCCCAGTGAAGTGATTGCACTTTGGTTACCAAAACCATAGTTATAGCCCGATTGTACCCTTGCTAAATACCTGAAATTACCGATGGCATCAGAACCTACTTGTCCCCATCCTCCTCTAAGTTTTAGTTGAGAAATCAAATTTGATTTTGGAAAAAATGCTTCTTCCGAAATACGCCAACCTGCTGAAACGGACGGGAAGACTCCATATTTATAATTTGGACCAAACTTCGACGAACCGTCACGGCGTACATTTAACGTCAACAAGTATTTATTGTCATAATCGTAACCAAAGCGGCCGAAAACAGACGCCAATGATTCCTGTGACGAGTTTGTATTTGTGGAAATTGATTTCATACTTCCACTGGCTATTTCAGTAAAAGCATCCGTATCATAGGTACCCGATTGGCTATTTGACCTAAAACTAAGGTCTAAGGCAGTTGTACCAGCTAATGCATTAATATTATGCTTGCCAAAACTCTTCGTGTAAACCAACGTGTTTTCCAAAATCCACTGACGAGAAAGTGAATTGCTCACAGAAACATTTGACAATCCCGCCGAGTTAAGTAAGCCATATGACCAACTTCGATCGAAAGCATTATAGGCGCTAAAGCCAAAATTTGAGGAAAGACTTGTTTTGAGTGTCAAATTCTTGATTGGCTGATATTCGACATAAACATTTCCAATAATATCATAAGATTCTGGCTCCACTTTTGGGCGAAGAGCCCCTGCTATAACATTACCTTGTCTTTCTAATCGAATATCGGTTGGACCTCCAAAGGTTCCATCTGAATTATAAACAGGTATCGTAGGCAATGCTTGATACAAACCTGTAAAAGCACCATGAATAAAAACCCTATTTCCTGTTCCATTATTTCTTGCGCTCACACGAGAAAGCATTAAGCTATTCCCCACCTTTATTTTATCTGTTATTTGATTGTCCGTATTAACACGAATCGACATACGCTCAAAATATGTTGATAGCATCATACCATCATTTTTGAAATAATTGGCTGATATATAATATTTATTTTTAGCTGAACCACCCGATATAGACAGCTGATGGTCCGTCATGAAACCTTGTCTAATTCCTGCATCCATCCAATTTGTTCCAGCTCCTAATGATTTAGGGTCAGCGAAAGGAGCTACTTGTTTTGCTGCTGTAAAAGCGGCATTCATATTTTCCGCGAATTCCGTTGCATTAAGAGGTCTTGGTAACGCGCTTGTAGGATTCTGAAAACCTACATAGGTAGAGTAATTGACTTGTGCTTTTCCAGAACTACCTCTTTTAGTCGTAATAAGTACTACACCATTAGCGGCTCTAGCACCATAAATAGCCGTTGAAGCCGCATCTTTCAATACATCTATGCTTTCAATATCATTCGAATTTATACTAGCTAATGGATTTGCATTTTCATTATTTCCTGGGTCTCTTTGTATACCATCAATAATATAAAGGGGATTTGAGTTATTAATAGCTCCCACACCTCTAATACGTACAGCAATACCGCCACCTGGCTGACCACCATTGGATGAAACATACACACCAGGGCTTTTTCCTTGTAGTGCATTGTCAAAACTCGGCGATTGAACTTTAGATAAATCAGCGGCTTTAATTGTGGAAATAGAACCCGTAATATTGCTTCTTTTTTGTGTTCCATAACCTACAACGACAACTTCCTCAAGTGCTTTTGCATCCGTTTTTAAAACGATAGAAAAATCTGTCTTGTTGTTTATTTGAATTTCTTGAGACTCATACCCGACATAGGTAAGAACTAAAACATCATTATTATTCACATTACTCAATGAAAATTCACCATTTGCATTGGTTGATGTGCCTCGTGAAGTACCTTTTATAATGACGTTAACGCCAGGGAGTTTCTCCCCTTTATCATCTGATACTGTACCTTTAATATCAGCGGCTAAAAATGTTTTCTTTAGAACATTAGCAGATGATTCTACTGTAGATATACCTTTTTTATCTTCTTTTTCTGGCTTGGCCATGGTTACATTCGTGAAAATGAGAAACATGGCTATTTGAGCCAGGGAGACTTTCACGATCTTACGAAGTAACCGTTCATTAATAACTTTTAATTTCATAATTTTGAGGTTTGATTGTTAATACTATTTGAATGGTGTTAGCTGATTTCCAATCATTTCTTTTTGAGAAGTTTTTGAGAAATCATAAGAGCGTCTGAAATGTTCCAGCATTTCGACGCTTTTTTTGGTCTTTGCTTTTATCATAGGCAATCTTTTTGTTTAATGGTAACATTTTTAAATATTGACAAATGACTAATTTTTAACTCCTAAAACGTTTGTTGAACAACATAAAATGTCTACAAACAATGGCATAATAAATATTAATCTTAGCGGTACTTTCCAATGACAATTAATTGAACTTTACCTTACAAAAATATGGTTATTTGAATTTTCGATTTTACAAATTATTATCAAGTTCTAATGAAATATTATCAATAATTGGCGAAATAGTTATAAAAATGTGAATTATTGTCTAAATATTGCCTTTTGAGACTGCGTGAATCAACTATTTATCTTTTTAAAAAAAGAGTCCTTGATTTGATTTAATTGAGTAGGATATTTTATTGTAATTTGATAATATATTTTTAAAAAAATGGCACTTCCGCCTATTGATAACTCAAGCTGGGCAGAAAGAAATTTGGTCCGTAATTTATCCAAGACCTATTTTTTGTCGAGAATATTAAATGACAAAAGGCCGCGATATTTAGGTAAAATCAATACGGTGAAACAAAAGAAAAAATTTGATTTCTTTCAATTGTTTGAAAATTTAGAAATATACGATGATTGAAAAATTGAAAATAATCCATCTAATTAGATTTTATGGATTAAATTATCCGAGGTGATATAATTTTCTATATGAAAATGGAGTCATATTTTTGTTTAATTTAAACGCTCTGTTGAAATTTGAAATATTGACAAAACCTGAATCATAAGCGATCCGATTAATAGATAACTGATTTTCAATTAGCATTTTACATGACATTCCAATCCTTACCTCGGTAAGATATTGTACATACGTTTTCTTTACTCTAACTTTGAAAAATTTGCAGAAATTTGAAACAGACATGTTTGATATTGAGGCAACATCCTCCAGTCTGATCTTTGAAGCAAAGTTGGTAATGGTATAATCAATTACTTGATTTAATCGGTCTTTGTTTTGTTTATCTAGTTCAACTAAAAACAAACTTTTAGATATAGGAATAAGCTCCTGTGAAGTTCCTAGGCAATCCAGCATTTTTATAATGATAATAATTCTTTCTAATGGATCTTCAGTCTTAAATAATGTATTTAAAAAATCTAAAATTAGAACCTTCACCTTGCCTTCAATTTTAAGACCAAAAGAAGACTTGATGAGAAGTTTTTGGATATTCTTGAACTCAACCAATTTTAGAATTTCATCTCCCATAAAGTTGGGCAAAAATTGAACCACACGAGCAACCGAAAGCTCAGATTCCTTATTTTGATTTTTCCATACATGTGGCAAATTAGCCCCCACCAGAATCAGATCCCCATCCTGAAAAAATTCAATATTGTCGCCTACAAAACGAGTTCCTCTTCCCTTTACAATATGGGTCAATTCTAACTCGGGATGGAAATGCCATTTATTGTAGAACTGAGCAAATTGGTCAATCCGCGCGACAAATGCTTGCTCTGATTTTGAATCAACTTTTTTAAATATCGGCTTCATTTAATTTATGATTTGCTGAATTTAAATCGATTTGGATGATATTTCAATATTTTTTGATAAAATATATCAATTTACGAAATAGAATTCGGCCTAATTTTGAGGAATTATTTTATTGTTACTGGTTAACATTCAATATGACCGCAGCACAAGAATCATTCTACATACCAGCTTAAACTAGGGGACAGTTGTTCTTTTCAAATTTTATATGAGCATTCTTATAAGCGCATTTTCTGCTATGCCAAATGTCTTTTCCCTCACTGTG